>JAZNNK010000141.1:0-7585 GCA_045580205.1 Faecousia sp. | reverse complement strand
CTGTCGAATTATAGAAATTTGGCGGAATTGCCATTAACCCTTTTACCCTTATGTTGCTAAAGCTTCCGATATCAGGAAGAAGCATATCCATTTCCGGTACAGAAAAACCGGATTTACTCTCTTCGTTGATAAGATTGATTTCCAACAGGACATCCTGACAGATGCCTTGAGAGGAAGCTTCTTTATTAATTGCACTTAACAGACGACGGGAATCTACGCTTTGGATCAACGCCACCTTGCCGACTACCTGACGGACCTTATTTGTCTGCAAATGACCGATGAAATGAACCGGAGCACCTGTATATGCGTTTTCGGACAATTTGCTGATGAGCTCTTGTACGCGATTTTCACCGCAGCAGTTGACGCCGGACGCAATAGCTTCGCGTATGTTTGCGGCGCTGTTCATTTTTGTTGCGGCACACAGCAGAATGTCTTCCGGTTTTCTACCGGCCAGGATCGCTGCCTGGGCGATCTGTTCTCGTATGATTGTAATATTCTCTTTTATAGACATATCTTTCTCCTTTGGTAAAAAACGAGAAAAAGGCAACGAAGCGTTGCTCCGTCGCCTTTTTAGCTACAAGGATGTGAACCCCCGTTGTCTGATGTTACAGTGTTGCAGCTTTCAGAGAACGAATGGGGGCAAGTGTAGAGATGGCATGCTTATAGATCATTTGCTGCTTGCCGTCAGACACCAGTACTACCACAAAACTGTCAAAGCCTGTGATGATCCCTCGGAGTTGAAAGCCATTCATAAGAAACAGTGTTACAGGGACCTTGTCCCGTCGTACTTCATTTAAAATGGCGTCTTGTAAATTTACTTGTTCAGTCATATGTACTCCCTCTTTCTTCGGTTCTTTGTAGGTCATACATATCTTAGCATGGTTCATTTGTCGAAATCCGCAAGAATCTGTCGTGCGTGAATAAGAATTTCTGATGTAGTTTCACCGCTGCTGCGAAGAATCCAATGGATTGATGGATTTTTACGAAACCATGTAAGCTGCCGCTTAGCATAATGCCGGGAGGCTTGACGAACCATATCTGCGGCTTCTTCGATGCGGCAGCGGCCGTTTAGCGCGGCAACAAATTCTTTGTAGCCGATAGCTTGTAATGCAGTGCATTTCTCAGGTACGCCGGATGCAAGCAGACCCCTGATCTCATCCAGCAAGCCCATCTCAAGCATTTTATCAACGCGCCTGTTGATCCGTTCGTATAATGCCGATCGGTCGGAGTCTGCAAGTGCGATCCATACAGGTTGATACCGGTCTGGAAGTTGCTGCGTTTGCCGGTTATGTTCTGTAATAGTCATTCCGGTCTCTAAATAGACCTCCATCGCACGGATGATCCGCTTTTTATCGGAGGGATGTAGTCTGTCGGCGGAGTAGGGATCGACGGCACTTAGCATAGTAAGGACTGCGCCGATGCCTTTTTGTTGAGCAATCGCTTCTAATTCTTCGCGCTGTCCTGTTGAAGGATATGGTGCAAAAGTGTTGCCACGAATCAGAGCATCCATATATAATCCTGTTCCGCCTGCAACGATGGCGGTTTTTCCGCGAGCGATGATATCGTCAACAATAGGTGTTGCCATTTGGCAGTATCTGCTGACAGAAAAGTCTTCGCTTGGGTGTACAACGGAAAGCATATGATGCGGTATACCTTGCATCTCTTCGGTTGTTGGTTTCGCAGTTCCGATGTCCATGCCGGTATACACCTGCATGGAATCGCAGGAGATGACCTCGCCGTTTGTAAGTTTGGCAAGCTCAATCGACAGAGCGGTTTTTCCAGAGGCGGTCGGCCCTGCAATACATATGATATTGTTCATGAGCGCATTCCCTCCGTATAGTTTGACTTATGTTCGCTTAAATTGTTTTTCTAAATGTTTTTTGTTCAGACAGATGCATATTGGTCTGCCATGCGGACAGTGCTTAAGGGATTCATCTGCCATTACTTCGGATGCAAGGAATAGAAGCTCCTGGTCGTCCGTTGACCAGCCTGCCTTGATCGCAGCTTTACATGCTACGGTGTGAAGCACCTCGTCGCGTATATTATCCTTGCTTTCGGTTCGTCCCTTCAGAAGGTCAGAGGATATTTCCTCTAAGGTGGTAAGCGCATCATCTTCCGATAGATCCATAGGGATCTGCCTTATCAGGACAGTGTTGACACCGAATTCTTCAATTTCAAATCCGAGTTCCTCTAATAGAGGACGGTTTTCAAGCAAAATTGCAGAGTTTTCCGCACTTAAATAGCAGGGCAGAGGTGTTAAAAGCGCTTGAGAGTTAAATGCTTCTTGTCTTGATTTGAGTTTATTAAACAAAATTCGCTCATGTGCGGCATGTTTGTCGATCAGGAAGGTATCGTCTCCCTGCTCGATAACAATGTATGTGCGGAAAAGTTCACCTACTATTCGCCAGGGCGTTTCCTCCGGCATAGGAAGAACCTCTTGCTCAGGCTCGCTACCGGATAACTGCATAAATGCGGAAGCGGTCGTTTCCTCTAAAATCTGCACATCTGATTTCGGCACTATTACCGGTTCGTGCAAGGCAGATTGCATTGTGCGCTCAACGGCTGCAATCGTTGCAGCAGCGGCAGTTTCTGTTGGTCTGGGAGCATCCTTCATAGCTGCGGAGAAGGCCTGGTATTCTGCGGTGTTCATTGTACGGAAAAATGTATTCTGCTTGGGGCGTGATGATTGCGCAGGTGTTATAACAGGTGTTGCCTTGAAATGCAGATCCGGTCTGTCTGATGTAGAATTTAATGCGCCTAATACACCGTAGTGAATACAGTCAAAAACAGCTTTCTCATTCAGAAATTTCACTTCTGTCTTTGCAGGGTGTACATTTACGTCGACAACATTTGCAGGAACTGTAAGATGCAGCACGCAGGTTGGAAATTTTCCAAGCATGATCTGATTTCGATAGGCTTCTTCTAAGGCGGCAACAAGCAATTTAGATTTAATAGGCCGGCCGTTTACAAAAAATGTCTGTAGATTGCGGCTTGGCCGCGCATCAGTTGGCTTCGATACAAAACCGGTAAGATGAAAGGATTCCCATTGGCTGCTGACCTTTATCATATTTGCGCAGTTCCGTCCGTACACGCAGTATACGGCAGTTTCCAGCCCGCCGTTGCCCGGCGTGGAAAGGATCTGTTTGCCGTCGCGAAGCAGACGGAAAGAAATGTCGGAATGCGCAAGTGCCTGTAGCTGAACGGCTGCAGCCACTTTTCCACCTTCGATCGTGTCAGCTTTCATAAACTTCATTCTTGCAGGTGTATTAAAAAACAGATCTCTGACAATGATCGTTGTGCCCTCCGGGCAGCCGGCTTCAGATTCTTCTGTAATATTCCCGGCTTCAAGGGACAGACTTGTACCGTAGGTTGAACCGGCCTCTTTCGTCATAATGTCAATCCGACTGACAGAAGCAATTGCTGCCAGAGCCTCGCCCCGAAACCCCATTGTAGAAATGGCAGCAAGATCTTCTGCTTTGCGCAGTTTTGACGTGGCATGGCGTAAAAATGCGGTCCGCGCATCTTCTGCAGACATACCGCAGCCATTATCAGAAACACGGATAAATGTCATACCACCGTTGCGAATTTCAACAGTGATTTTAGTTGCGCCCGCATCGACCGCGTTTTCAAGCAGCTCCTTGACAACGGAGGCGGGGCGTTCAACGACCTCACCTGCGGCAATTAAATTGGCAACATGGGGGGATAACTGAATAATCTTGGACATGATCTCACCTCATGGCGGATATACCGATTTGATTTATGGTGATGTGCATTAAAATGGGTGCCCAGATGGAATCGGCTTGCGCGTATGCCCAGCCCAGGCAAAGACCAGCAGGAATATATTGAATAAAGCAAAGAAACAATACAGAGGGCGGATACAGTCCGATATATCCGGCAATATGGATCATACAGAAGACAACAGTTGATACCACATATGCTGCAAAGCGGTTTCGGTTATAAAGCCCTTGAAAGATTAATCCCCGATATAAAAGCTCTTCTGTAACCGGTACGAGCAGTACAGTGCCAATGCTCATAAGCATATAGTTGTCCTGTGTCATTATGGCAATTGAGTTGTCGTTTACATTCGAGAAATCAGGAGAAATATATGTGATTAGCAATCCTGTTAAAAAAGTCGAGACGTAGTACAGCAAAAATCCAAACAGTGCTGCACGTAGTAAACGAAAGGGGGAGGAAAGCGCATGACGCAGCGATACAGTGAGAAACCGGCGCATGATCACGGTGATGCAGGTGAAGTTGAGCGCAAAAAAGATAAAGTTTAGCGCAGCATCTGAAAGGGGACTGCCCGTCAGGATGTTTATAACCGACAAAAGTACAGGCAGTATGAGAAGCTGCAGTATAAGATATATCCACCCGCCAATGTATTCGTTTTTGGTAAAGGAATGTGTTAATTTATTCATATTCACTTAGCATCTTTTTCAGTTTATATAACTCGTTCATTGCCTCGATAGGAGTCAGTGTCTCAATATGAAGCGTTTCCAAAGCGTGGCATACCTGCTGAGAGCGCAAATCCATAAGGGAAATTTGATCATCAGGCTCTTCATAGGAAGATGTTAAAGGTGTCGGTATATTTCCGCTTTCCAATTCGGCAAGGATCTGCCTTGCACGGGAGATGACAGAGGATGGCAGTCCTGCCAGTTTTGCAACCTCTACACCAAAGCTGTCATCAGTCGCACCGGGAATAATCTTGCGCAGGAAGATCATTTTATCCCCGCGTTTTTTGACAGCGATATTGTAATTTTTTACATTGGGAAGCTCATTTTCAATTGTAGATAATTCATGGTAGTGCGTAGCAAAGAGTGTTTTTGCTCCTAATAGTCTTGGGTTGGCCGTGTGCTCTAAAACCGCTTTTGCAATAGCCATTCCGTCATATGTAGATGTTCCCCGTCCGATTTCATCAAGAATCAAAAGACTTCGGGATGTAGCATATTTGAGAATAGATGCCATTTCAGACATCTCTACCATAAACGTAGACTGACCGGAGGCAAGATCGTCGCTTGCACCAATTCTTGTAAAAATGCGGTCTACAAGACCGATCCGCGCAGAACGTGCAGGTACGAAAGAGCCGATCTGCGCCATCAGTACGATGAGTGCGACCTGCCGCATATAGGTAGATTTGCCGGCCATGTTCGGGCCGGTTATGATCGATACCTGATCATTTGCACTGCCAAGCGTTGTGTCATTGGGAACAAACAGGGAATCGGTAAGCATTTTTTCGACTACCGGATGACGACCGTCAAGAATATGGATTTCATTATCAGAGGTGATCTCCGGACGGCAATAGCCGTTCTGAACGGCAACGGAAGCAAGAGAGCAAATCACATCTGCCTCTGCAACAGCGGAGGCAGATATTTGTACACGCGCAGCCTGCTTTGTAAGGTGTTCGCGCAAGGCAGTGAATATCTGATATTCAAGCGCAATCAGCCTGTCCTTGGCGGTAAGCACCTGCTCTTCCAATTCCTTCAGTTCTTGCGTAATGTAACGCTCGCAATTTGCAAGTGTCTGCTTGCGGACGTAGTGGGAGGGGACTTGGTCGATAAATGATTTGGAAACTTCAATATAATAACCGAACACACGGTTATAGCCGACCTTCAATGTTCGAATACCGGTCTTTTCGCGTTCAGATGTTTCGATTTGCACGAGAATGCCGGAGCCGCCGTCGACGATATCACGCAGACGGTCTGCTTCTTCGTTAGCGCCTTTACGGATAATGCCGCCTTCACGAACAGTCAGAGGCGGTTCGTCTACAATTGTCCGGTCAATCAAATCAGCACAGTCTGTTAAGGGGTCGATCTCATCAGCAAGTTTTCGCAAAAGTGGAGAAACAGATTTTTCAAGTCTTATTTTAATGTCGGGCAGTGAGCGCAGGCCTCTGGAAAGTCCAAGCAGGTCGCGGCAATTGACTGTTCCGGTAACAATGCGTGCCATAACGCGTTCAAAGTCGGTTACATCACGCATCGTTTCCTGAAGCTCGTTTCGGGCAATCGTATTTTCATACAGTTCATTTACAGATTCCTGACGGCGGCAGATCTCCGTCGGATCCAGAAGCGGTTTTTCAAGCCAGCTGCGCAACATGCGACCGCCCATCGCAGTGTGTGTTTTATCCAGAACCCAGAGAAGCGTTCCTTTTTTCTCTTTGCTTCGCATTGTTTCTGTCAGCTCTAAGTTTCTGCGCGCATCGATGTCAAGTTCCATAAACCGGCCGGTCGTATAGTATTGAAGCTGACGGATGTGCTCTAAAGGGTTTTTCTGTACGAATAAAAGAGACTGTAACAGCGTGCCGCTTGCGATAATTGCAGTAGGCAGACCGGTAAGACCTAATTGCACAAGAGGCTGGCCGAAGTGGCACTCAAGAAGTGCTTGCGCCTCGTCTATGTTGAATTGTTCAGGTTTTCCTTCGTTGATATAACAGCCTAAGCGGTTTGTCAGCACATCCTGTAAAATGGGCGTATTAATACCGCTGCCGCCACGAATGACCTCGGATGGACAGAAACGGCCCAATTCTGAAACGGCAGATTGAATATCGTTGCAAACAGTGGTATAAAATGCGCCTGTGGATACATCACAAAATGCAAGACCGTATTGTGATTCATCACCGTACAGACATGCGATGTAGTTATTCTTGTTTTCGTCAAGCATGCAGCTTTCAGTAACAGTGCCCGGCGTAACGATTCGGGTAATATCCCGCTGAACAATCCCTTTGGCGGAAGCGGGATCCTCCATCTGTTCGCAGATGGCAACTTTGTAGCCTTTGGATACAAGACGCGCAATATAAGCATCCACAGAGTGATACGGGACACCGCACATGGGCGTCTGATCTTCTTTTGGCTTGTTGCGGTCCCGGGTTGTAAGCGTCAGATCTAATTCGCGGGCGGCAAGTTTAGCGTCCTCGTCAAACATTTCATAAAAATCTCCCAGGCGAAAGAAAAGAACACAGTCCTTGTTTCGCTCCTTGATCATATGGTATTGCCGCCGCATCGGCGTCATTTCAGTAGAAGGTGAGGTCATTGGATCACTCCTTTTATGCAAGGATTCCGGTAAGACTCCATGTGGTCGAACCGGTAATGGTTATATCAGCAAATTTTCCAATCAGCTCCGGTGAACCTGGAAGGCGGACTAAGCGGCCGCCTTCGGTACGGGCAGTCAGTATATCGTTTTCTTTTCCGTCAATCAGGCAGCGAACTGTTTTGCCGATATACTGTGCGTGGATCTGTTCGGAAATGGAGTTTTGAACAGCGCAAAGTCTGTCAAAGCGCGCATTTTTTTCTTCCTTTGAAGTCGGGTCTTCCATAGAAGCAGCAATGGTACCGGCCCTTGGAGAGAAGATAAATGTAAATAGGGAGTCATAACGTACCTGTTCAATCAGAGAAATAGTCTGTTCAAACTCATCGGATGTCTCACCGGGGAAGCCGACGATCACGTCCGAGGTAATCACGAGTTCCGGCATAACAGATCGGGCGTATTTTATAAGCGCTAAATAGTTTTCTCGGTCGTAGTGCCGGTTCATTGCAGTCAGCACTCTGGAAGATCCGGACTGTACGGGAAGATGAAGCTGTTTTGCAATTTT
>JAZNNK010000140.1:0-6233 GCA_045580205.1 Faecousia sp. | reverse complement strand
AGGACAAGAACAAGAGCAAGCGGCAGGGAAAAGAGAATCGGTGTTGGATTTATGATTTTTGATACAGAGGATTTCAGAAGCTCGAAGCCAATCACTAAGATCAGCGCCGCTACCGCAAGACCGGAAAGATATTCGAACCGTGCATGACCGTAAGGATGATCCTTGTCAGCAGGTTTTTCGGCAAGCTTAAAGCCAAGCAGTGTAATGACAGAACTGGCGGCATCGGATAAATTGTTCATAGCATCTGCTGTAATTGAGACAGAGCCGGAAAGAATACCCACGACCAGCTTTGCTGCACAGAGCAAAATATTACAGATCAGTCCGGTAATGCCAGACAGGCGGCCGATCTGAGCGCGGTTTTTACGGTCCTTTGCAAATAAACGCAGAAGAAGCCCGGTCATAAAATCCCTCCAAGTATTTGTTGCGTTTTTATTATACTGTGATTATACAAAACCTGTCAACTATGCAAAAGATAGGATGTCATGTCGGTAAATATACATAAAAAGGCAAAAAACATCCTTTAAAAAAATGTGTAAAAATTGTATTGACTTTATTAAGCTAAAGTGGTAAAGTATCCCAAAAAGGATCAGTGAGGTTATTTGTATGAATAAGCTTCGTTCTGAGTCGATGGATCGGCTGTTTCGTTCTATATTAAACCTGCAAACCATAGAAGAATGCTATGCCTATTTTGAGGATTTATGCACAGTAAAGGAACTGCAGGATATGTCGCAGCGCCTGGATACAGCTATTTTGCTGGCAGAGGGATACAGTTATCAGAGAATCACCGATAAGGTCGATGTCAGCACGGCCACGATCGGCAGAGTCAGCAGATGTCTTAATTACGGCAGCGGCGGATACCGCGCGGCGATTGAGAAGTTAAAGGAGGAGTAAGCATGTTTGCGGAAACGCTTGAATTTACAGAGGAAGTTGTTTTTAAACTGCGCTCTCTTTTTGATCAGCATGGCTATACCCGATATAAAATGGGGAAATTCGAGGAGTATGACCTCTATGCGCGCAATAAGGATTTCCTGATCTCTGACGGCGTAATTACCTTTACCGATACGAACGGTAAACTGATGGCGCTTAAGCCCGATGTAACGCTTTCGATCGTAAAAAACAGCAAGGACGTGTCGGATACAGTTCAGAAGCTTTATTACAATGAAAACGTTTACCGTGTTACGGGAAGTTCGCATACTTTTAAGGAGATCATGCAGGTCGGACTGGAATGTCTCGGAAATATTGATGATTACTGTATCAGTGAAGTTCTCATGCTTGCAGCAGAGAGCCTGAACAGAATTGCCGGCAATACAGTGCTTGATATATCTCATGTAGGATTTCTTGCAGAGGTAATGATGCGCATGGGGATTCCTAAGGAAGATATGTCGCAGCTTCTGCGTTATATTGCACAAAAGAATCAGCACGAACTATCAACGATCTGCAGCGCGATCGGCGTAAGTCAGGAAAATATTGCACTGCTCAAGACACTGACATCTATGCGTGCAGAGCCGCAACAGATTCTGCCGGAACTGAAAAAGCGTTTTCCGGAGTCAAAGTCGCTTATACAGCTGCAACGTGTATGTGCTGTATTGGAAAGCAGTCCCACAAAGGTCTTTATCGACTTTTCTGTCGGGGACGATATGCGGTATTATAACGGTATTGTTTTTAAGGGGTTTGTTGAAGGGGTTGCTGCGAGTGTTCTGTCCGGTGGTCAGTACGATGCGCTTATGAACAGCTTCAAGCGCAAGTCCGGTGCGATCGGTTTTGCGATTTATATGGATCTTTTGGAACGGATGGGAGAATCGTCCGGGCAATACGATGTGGATGTACTGCTGGTGTATGGAAGTAACACATCGGTAATGGATGTAAATGCGCAGATGCAGAAGTTAATCGCAGAGGGTAAAACTGTTATGGCACAGCCTGCCGTTCCTGAGAATATACGGTACAGACAGCTTATAACGATTGGAGTCAGTAAGGAGTAAAGACCGTGAAGACTATGCTTAATATCGCACTTCCAAAGGGAAGGCTGGGTGAAAAGGTCTACGCCATGTTTGAAAAGGCGGGTTTTGACTGCTCGTCCATACATGATAACAGCCGCAAGCTGATTTTTGAAAATGAAGAGAAGGGCGTCCGTTATTTCTGGGTAAAACCGTCAGATGTTGCTATTTACGTTGCGCGTGGTGCGGCAGATATCGGCGTTGCCGGCAAAGATATTCTTTTGGAATATGAACCGGATGTTTATGAACTGCTGGATCTGAATATTGGTAAATGCCGAATGGCGGTTGCCGCCAAAAACGGTTTCCGCGATGATCCGCGACGCACACTTCGTGTTGCAACGAAGTTTTCCAATATTGCTGCCCGTCATTATTTATCCAAGGGCAGAGATATCGATATTATCCATCTGAACGGATCGATCGAGCTTGCGCCTATTCTTGGACTTTCGGATGTGATTGTTGATATTGTGGAAACAGGAACGACCTTGCGTGAAAATGATCTGTCGGTCATTGAGACGATCGTTCCCATCAGCGCGCGGCTGATCGTCAATAAAGCAAGCTATAAATTCAAAAGTGATGTTATCGATATTCTGGTAAGGGATGTCGCCCTACAAACGGAGGAGCAGGTATGATCCGGATACTTAAATATGGTCAGGTCGATCCTCAGACTGTATTTTCCAGGCAGACATCGGGTATGGCTGTTGAGGATATTGTTGCGGATATTATTGAAGATGTCCGCCAAAATGGTGATCGCGCCTTAAAAAAATATTGTGAGAAGTTTGACAAAGCAAAGCTTGATACACTTTTGGTCAGCGAAGAGGAGATTGAAGAAGCTTTTTGTACAGTCTCTCCGGAATTTTTAGAGATATTGAGAAAAGCTGCAGAAAATATTCGGAAATTCCATGAGAAGCAGGTCAGACAAGGCTTTGTAATTGATGAGCAGGACGGTGTTTTGATCGGGCAAAAGATCGTTCCGGTAGACCGCGCAGGCCTGTATGTTCCCGGAGGAACAGCGGCGTATCCGTCAACGGTTCTCATGGATTCCATTCCTGCCAGGATCGCCGGCTGCCGTCAGATCGTTATGGTTTCACCCCCGAATGCGCAAGGTAAGATCAATCCGGTTATTTTGGCAGCAGCCAAGATTGCGGGTGTTGATAAGATTTTTAAAGTTGGCGGCGCGCAGGCAATCGCAGCGCTGGCATACGGAACAGAAAGCATTCCTAAGGTTGATAAGATTGTAGGTCCCGGAAATGCATTTGTTGCCGAGGCGAAAAAACAGGTGTTTGGCAAGGTTTCAATCGATATGATCGCAGGACCGAGTGAGATACTGGTGGTTGCGGACGGCGCTTCAAACCCTCGTTTTGTTGCGGCAGATCTTTTGTCGCAGGCAGAGCACGATAAGATGGCCAGTGCGGTCCTTGTTACGGATTCAGAGGCCTTTGCGTTATCGGTGCAGCAGGAGATTGAAAAGCAGCTGCCCTTGCTGGAACGGGCAGATATTGCCAGGGTTTCCATTGATCAGAACGGAAAAATTATCGTTGCGCAGGATCTGATGCAGGCAATTGAGATTGCCAATGAGATCGCTCCAGAGCATTTAGAGCTTTGTGTGGATAACCCGTTTGATTATCTTGATAGTATTCGTCATGCCGGATCGGTCTTTTTAGGCAGAAATTGCCCGGAAGCATTGGGTGATTACTTTGCAGGACCGAATCATACCTTGCCCACAAGCGGAACAGCAAAATTCTCAAGTCCCCTGTCGGTGGATGATTTTATTAAAAAGACGCAATTTTGTTATTATACAAAGGATGCATTGAAGCGTGTTGCGGACGATGTTGCTGTGTTTGCGAGAACAGAAGGATTAACGGCACACGCGATCAGCGCAACGATCCGCACGGAGGATGAGGAAAAGTGAGTCGTTTTTTCAGCAAGAAATACAGTGCCCTAATGCCTTACGTACCGGGGGAACAGCCAAAGGACAGAAAATATATCAAACTCAACACAAATGAGTCTCCGTTCCCTCCGTCGCCCCGGGCGATAGAGGCGGCAAAACAGGCGTCTGAACAGCTTCAGTTGTATTCTGATCCGGAATGCATGCAGCTTCGGGAGAAGGCAGCAGAGGTTTATGGCATCAGTCCGGAGGAAATCCTATTTACAAACGGCTCGGATGATGTGCTGAATTTTGCTTTTATGGCGTTTTGTGATAAAGATCATCCTGCGGCATTTCCGGATATTACATACGGTTTTTATCCGGTATTTGCAAAGCTTAACGGTGTTTCTTATACACAGATTCCGTTGCGGGAGGATTTTACGATCCGTGTAAGCGATTATATTGGTATTCATAAAACCATTTTTATTGCAAATCCCAATGCGCCGACCGGTATTGCGCTGTCGCTACAGGAGATTGAACAGATCGTGCAGGGAAATCCGGATAATGTTGTTGTTATCGATGAGGCATATGTGGACTTTGGCGCAGAGAGCGCCGTGAAGCTGATCCGGAAATATGATAATCTACTGGTAACACAAACCTTTTCAAAATCCCGTTCAATGGCCGGTGCGCGGCTGGGCTTTGGTATTGCCTGTAAGGAACTGATCTGTGATTTAAATACAGTGCGGTATTCGACCAATCCCTATAATATCAACCGCATGACAATGGCGGCAGGCATCGGGGCGCTGGAGGATCAGGTGTATTTTCAGAAAAACTGTCAAACCATTATGGAAAATCGCGCATGGACAGCACAGCAGCTTCGCAGGCTTGGGTTTATAGTCGTTGATTCGCAGGCAAATTTTGTTTTTGCCAAGAGTCCCGCAATCAAAGGAAAAGCGCTTTACCTGCAGTTAAAGGAGAAAGGAATACTGGTGCGTCATTTTGACAGCTCCGGATTAACAGATTTTAACCGGATTACGATTGGTTCCCGGGCGCAGATGGAGGCGCTGATTGCAGCAATTGAGAAAATTATGGAGGAAAGCATATGAGAGTTGCAGAAATCTGCCGCAAAACAGCAGAAACAGACATTCAGTTGATGTTAGCTTTGGATGGAAAAGGTACGAGTCAGATCAATACAGGCTGTGGTTTTTTAGATCATATGCTGACGCTGTTTGCAAAACACGGCAGGTTTGATCTGAAGGTGATCTGCAAAGGAGATACGCAGGTGGACGATCACCATACGGTCGAGGATATCGGAATCTGTCTGGGACAGGCATTTGAGACCGCGTTGGCAGATAAGAAAGGAATCAATCGTTACGGCGATAAGATCCTGCCGATGGATGAGGCACTGCTTCTGTCTGCAGTGGATATTTCCGGAAGAGGCTACCTTGGGTATGACCTGCAGATTCCTGCGCAGAAGGTTGGTACATTTGATACAGAGCTTGTGGAGGAATTTTGGCTTGCGTTTACCAGAAATGCAGGATGTACGCTCCATATTTGTCAACTGGCAGGAAAAAACTCGCATCATATTATTGAGGGCACGTTTAAGTCTGTTGCACGGAGTTTGCGTGAAGCAGTTGCGATCGACGAATCTTGTGCAGGGGAGATCCCGTCTACAAAGGGTGTTTTGTAATGATTGCAATTGTTGACTATGGTGTAGGAAATCTGTTCTCTTTGGAAAGCTCCTTTTCGGCAATCGGAGAGACAGTTACGGTAACGGCAGATCCATCCCTGATTGAAAAAGCGGATAAGCTTATTTTGCCCGGCGTTGGCGCATTTGAGGATGCAGCTAAGAAATTGCAAAGCACTTCTTTGGACCGCATCATTATTGAGCAGGCTAAACGCGGGAAACCGCTGATGGGTATTTGTTTAGGCATGCAGCTTTTGTTTGACAAGAGCTTCGAGTATGGGGAACATAAGGGCTTAGGTCTGATCCCCGGTTGTGTAAAGCCGATCGCAGATGTAGTGCCGGCAGATTATAAGATTCCGCATATCGGATGGAACGCGCTGCATATACAAAAAGAAAATCCGCTGCTTTCCGGGATCCGTAATGGGGACTGTGTCTATTTTGTGCATTCTTATTATGCAGATGACTGTCAGCCGGATGTCATTGCCACCACAGAGTATGGCGCAGAGCTGACTGCGGCGGTCGCCAGAGAGAATGTGTACGGCTGTCAGTTCCATCCGGAAAAAAGCGGTGCGGTGGGACTTGCAATTTTAAAGGCTTTTGCAAAAATATAAGGAGGATTGCTTATGCTGATTTATCCGGCAATCGATCTATATAAAGGCAAGGCGGTCCGCCTGTATAAGGGCGACTA
>JAZNNK010000139.1:0-7156 GCA_045580205.1 Faecousia sp. | reverse complement strand
CTGGGGTTTTCCGGATTTGATGCGGTCAAATGCAGGCGCGGTGCGGCAGGGTTTGGTGCAAAAAGAAGTTTTTCACGGCCGCCTTCGCAGCGGAGCAGTAAAATTACGGTATCACGGCTCGGCTGGTGAACCTTTTCGACTCTTGCACCGAGGGCTTTTTCGCGGATTTCCCCGAGAACGGCTGAAAGAAAAAAAGCGTCAAAGGCCATAATGATTATTCTCCGTCAAGCATAATGGTAAACAGCTCGTTGAGCCGCTGCGTCTGTCCGAGCAGGAACAGTGCGCCGAAGAGGGTTTCCAATCCGGTAGCTTTGGCATATTCCTGCGCAGTCGCGGATTTTGGCGCGGCGTGGGTGTGCGCGTTTTTTCCCCGCCGAAAATAAGAAAGCTCCTGTTCTGTCAGATGCGGCATTATCTTTCCGGCCAGCTGTGCCTGTGTGGAGGCCTTAACAAGTTGAACAGAATCCCGATGAAGTGTGCGGACCGTATGGTCGCCGTTTTGGCAAAGATATGCCCTGCATAAAAGCTCATAGACACCGTCGCCCAGATGCGCAAGACCTAAATTGGATATCTCGTTTACCTGTGCAGGCGTAAAATTCATTTGAAAATAGTTTTCCATAAACGGTCTCCCCGATTCATAAGAAATTGTGCGCAAAGGCCGGTGAAAAGGCCGGTGATGATGCTGCAGACGATCATGACCGGTAAATATATAATGAGAGAAGGTGTTGCAGAGATCAAAATAGCGGCCGCCATCTGTCCGATGGAGTGCGCTATTGCACCGAGACAGCCTGCGATCCAGCGCTGCTGCGGTTTTAATATGCGGCGCAGCAGAATCGTCAAAAGGATCGACAGTCCGCCGCCGGCCAGAGAGTAGACGACGGTGCTGAAATTTCCGGCAAAGACTGCACCAAGAAAGATCCGCACAAAAAGGATCATAGCTGCAGGCGCAGGGCCAAGCATAAAAACTGCGTATACAGTAACAATGTTACTTAAACCAAGCTTGATTCCGGGAATGGGAACAAGAGCGGGGATCTGCGCCTCTACCGTAAAAATGATCAGCGCGACAGAAGATAAAAGCGCCATAGCAGTCAGTTTTCCGGTTTTCAAGAGCACATCACCTCCGGGTATATGGTAGCAGATTTTTGCGGGGGTGTCAATTTTGTAAAAAAGGTGTTGACAAAAAGAAATAGATATGATATATTCTAAATGTAAATAAGAATCATTCTCGTTTAGGAGGTGATGACATGGAAGCATCGGCAAAGCATTTCCGGAAAAGGAATGCGATTCTGGAGTGTTTGTATGCATCAAAAGAACATCCTTCCGCTGAAATGTTGTACATGCAGATCAAGGAACAGATCCCGGATATTTCAATGGGTACTGTTTACAGAAACCTGAATCTTTTTAAGAAGCAGGGCGTGATCGCCAGTGTTGCGACGGTCGCCGGAGTAGAGAGGTTTGATGGTAACACAGATCCGCATGTGCATTTTATCTGTACGGCGTGCGATCGTGTCATCGACCTTGCTGACCTGCAGGTGCCGCAGTCGCTTTGCAGCAGTGCGGAAAAGAGTGTCGGCGGAGAAATCAGCGCGTGTCAGCTTAGCTTTACCGGCGTTTGCCGGAACTGTCTTGAAATACAGGATAAAAGAGGTGAATCAGCATGAGCAAGTATGTATGCACGGTTTGCGGTTATGTCTATGAAGGCGAAACGCTTCCTGAAGACTATGAATGCCCCCTTTGCGGTGTAGGTCCGGATCAGTTTGAAGAAGAATAAATAATTTTTATAATATTTTTGGAGGATAAATCATGAAAAAGTTTGTATGTTCTGTTTGTGGTTATGTTCATACTGCCGATGAGCTGGCAGAAGATTTCAAGTGCCCCGTATGTAAGGTTCCCGCATCGAAGTTTGTCGAGCAGAAGGGCGAGATGAAGCTCGCTGCCGAGCATGAGTTCGGTATCTACGAGACGACTGTCCGCGATAATGCAGATATTTCTGCAGAGGATAAAGCGTATATTCTTGAGCAGCTCAAAGCGAACTTTGAGGGCGAGTGCAGCGAGGTAGGTATGTATTTGTGCATGGCCCGCATCGCACATCGTGAGGGTTATCCGGAGATTGGCCTGTACTGGGAAAAGGCTGCATATGAAGAGGCAGAGCATGCTGCGAAGTTTGCAGAGCTGCTGGGCAGCACACTCGAGCCGAACATGAAGAACGATACCAAGTCGAATCTTGCATGGCGTGTTGACTGCGAGTTCGGTGCTACACAGGGTAAGTTTGATCTGGCTGCCTGTGCGAAGAAAAACGGTCTGGATGCGATTCATGATACCGTTCATGAAATGGCAAAGGACGAGGCAAGACACGGCAAGGCGCTTAAGGGTTTGCTGGAGCGCTACTTTCGCTGAGCAGGAGATACCTGCTGAGGATCCGAAGGCGCTGCACAATCTGACTTATGGCATATTTGTGCTGACAACAAAGGATGCGCAGCGCGATAACGGATGCATTATCAATACCGCAGTTCAGGTGGCTTCTGATCCTACACGGATTGCTGTGTCGGTACAGAAGGATAATCTGACTCGCGAAATGATCGAAAAAGCGAAAACATTTAATATAAGCGTTCTTACAGAGAATGTTCTCTATTCCTTGATCCGGCATTTTGGTATGCAGTCAGGGCGGGATGTGGATAAGTTTGCCGATTGTATAAATGTCAAGCGCAGTCAGAACGGTCTTTATTATCTGACAGAGAACACCAATGCGATGTTTTCTTGCGAAGTGAAGGATCAGATTGACCTTGGCAGCCATATGATGTTTATCGGACAGGTCGTTGAAAGCAAGGTCCTGCGTAAGGAAAAGTCCTGTACCTATGCGCATTACCACGAAGCCATTAAACCGAAATTTTATTAACAGATAAAAATACCCGCGCGCTCAAAAGAGTGCGCGGGTACCTTTTTCGAAAAGAAGTGTTGAAATGCGGCAAAAACCGTGCTATGCTAAGAACAGGAACATTTTGGATGTTCTTAGAAAAAAGGAGGAAAGCAAAATGGATTTTTCGATTAATTTTATGAAAAGAGCGACCGTCGTTCTGCAGGAGGCGCTGAAGCTGAAAAAGTATAAGGCAATGCCTGTTGCGCTTGCAGTCATTGTGGGCATTTTGATGTTACCGATCATTATTGCCGGCTTTGTCTGCGCCGCAGTCCTGTACATTTTGGGCTACTTCTTTTCTGTTGTATCTCTGCCGACACAGAGACTGCATAAGCTCCTGCATGATGAGGGTCAGAGCGTACAGCACGCAACGCAGTTTGTTATGTATTTTTTGTCCTGGACGTTTGTGTTTAGCACATATGCGCTGCTGTCCTTCTTCCTGATCGTACTGACGGTGCTGTATTCCGTGTTTTCCATTCTTACATATATCTGGACGCTCGGCGGATTTAAGTTCCATGTATTTGCCTCCGAGGAAGATATTTCTATTGAGGTTGAAGGAAAGTATTCCACAGCGATCGCAGTGATCTTTATTGCGGTGATGGCTGCGCTGTACGTGCTGCTGCCCGCTTATAAGACGCTTTCGCTCGTCATTGATTATGATATCGATGTAACATTCAAGATGCTTTGGAGAATTTTCAAGGTACAGGTCCAGACGACCGGCGGCTGGAGATTCCTCTTTAGTGCGATCTACTCGGCACTGGTTTTTGCGCCTAACCCGAAAAAGATCGAAGAGTAATGCAGGCATAAAAAAAGAGAGCCGAGAAATCGGCTCTCTTTTTTGTTATTTTGTCTGCGGCTTGGGTCGGGAAAGTACTTTCATAATCTCGGGAATATTGACATCGCTGAAGGATTCCTCCAGGTAGGCGACGGTGTCCGAGGACAGGCCGGGCGTTGAGAAATAGGAGAGGTTTTGCTCGACCTGCTCAGCAGTGTCTGCGCCGAGGACAAGACTCGAAACGCCGACAGCGTCGCGCATAAAGGCGATGGCAAGCTGTGCAATGCTCATATTTTCTTTTTCGGCCAGCTCACGCAGAAGCCGGATCTTGTCTGCTGCGTGCTCCAGCAGGATCGGGTCTGTGATCTTGTCCGGATCGAGGAAGAAAAGACCCTGCAGGAATACACTGCGGACAAAAACGGTATAATCGGCATCGCGCAGCTTTTTAGTCAGGCCGGATGCGATGAGTCTCTGGTCGAACACGCTCATCGGAATCTGCGTAGCGGTGTACTGCGGATAGCGAAGCATCTGCTCGACTTCCTCGCCTGTATAAATGGAGACACCGACCCGGTCTGTGTAGCCGAGGTCGACGAGGCGGCCCATTGCTGCAGCAAGCTTTTCCTCATGGTGGATCATGTCGATGGGAGAATGTACGAGCACACAGTCAGCCTTGCTGATGCCCAGGCGTGTCAGCGACTCCTCGATCGAACAGAAAACATGCTTTTCGATATCGCAGGCAGGGTCGTTTGCAAGCCGGATCTTTGTGGTAATATACGGCATTTCGCCTTCCCATGTTTTAAGGAATTTGCCAAGGACAACTTCGCTCTGTCCGTAGTTGCGCGCGGTGTCCAGAGAAGCGGCACCGCCGGAGAGCGCAGCGCGCAGCATGGAGAAGCTCTTCTCCTCGTCGGGCATGCCGCCATCGTTGGCAATGCCGTAATTCATACCGAGCTGAACCGTGCCGAGCGTCATGGAGGTAAGCTTTTTGTTTTGCATATTCATTGTGCGATCTCCTTATTTTGCAGAGTATCCGCCGTCAACGGCGATAACTGTACCGGTCGTATACAGAGAGGCGTCGGAAGCAAGATAGACGATAATGCCCTTGATGTCGTCGCCGCCGGCCATTCGGTGCAGGAAGGTCGCCTTTTTATAGTTTTCAACAAATGCCGGGTGTTGACCGCTGTACAGGCCGCCTAATGACAGACAGTTGCAGCGGACATTAAACTCGCCGTAGTAGGCAGCAAAAAAGCGGGTCAGATTATGCATGCCGCCCTTGTGGTAGAAATAGTCGGGGAAGCCCCAGCCACCCATTGTGCCTTCTGTTCCTTCGTAAAGGGCCTGATTCGGACCGAGATCGCCCATGTAGGAGCCGATGTTGATGATCGAACCGGAGCCTTGCTGCTCCATGATCTTGCCAAAGGCGCGCGTAACAGCAAAGAAACCGCGTCCGTTTACATCCAGACTCTTGGCAAAGCCGTCGGAATCGCCAAAGTATCCGCCGGTAAAGCAGCCGCGAAGCACGGAGTTATTTACCAGAATATCCAGGCGACCAAATTTTTCGTAGATTCTGTCGCGAAGCGCAAGAATGCTTTCCTCGTCAGACTGGTCATAGCTCTCGCCATAGACACTCAGACCCTGCTCGCGAAGAGTAGCGGCATACTGCTCGTTTTTTTCAAAGCTTCTGGAGGCAGTAATGACCGTTGCGCCTGCTTCGGCCAGAGCCTCTGTGATCTGGCTTCCGTAGAGGCCGTAGCCGCCTGTAACAAGGGCAACCTTTCCCTTCAGGGAGAACATTTCCATTACATTCATTTTTCTTCACCTTTTTCAATAAAGTTGTGATTCTTGACAAACAGCACAAACAAAGATTATACTGAATGTGCTGGAAAAATTGTAACAGCTGCGGGAGAACCCTGTCAATTTTATTATAGTTGGTTTTTTTGCAAGGAGTTCCGCTTTTTCAAGAAACTAAGGAGGGCAAGAAAATGCCGTATGGATTTATGGCAACGATCGAAGATCTGCAGCTGCATATACAGGCGCTTCCGAACCTGATCATAAAGGGTGAATTCCTCAATGAGAGACCGCACCGCCATACGTTCACAGAATTTCATTTTGTCTTTGACGGCGAGGAGGAAATCCATTTTCCGCAGAGGGCAGAAAAAATCTCGCTTAATACAGACCAGATGGTGATGATCCCTCCGGCTGCGTACCATTATACGCAGACGGGAAAGGGTAAACCGGTAACCCGCCTGTGTTTCAGTTTCAGCATCGATGCGGAGAAGGCGCCGCGTAGTCCCTTGTACCAGGCGTTTTGCAAAATCCAGGCACCGGTCGTTTTCGACAATGCGTGGTTTGCTGAGCAAATGCGCCGTTGCAGGCAGCTTTTGGAGGATGCAGACGGGCCGATCGACCAGATGAGAGAGGGAGCGCTTCTTTTGGATGTTATTATGGAAGCGCTCCATATACTCTATGGAGAAAGCGATGCTTCTGGGCAGATGAACCGGAACAAGCTGCGGCAAAAGTGGATTATCGAGGAGCATATCTGGACCGCGTACCATGTGTCGGACGGGCTCTGCGCGCTGGCAAAAAAATTGTATTTGAGCCAGAGACAGACGCGTAAGCTTGTTCAGCAGTTTTATGGGGAGGACTATAAGACGCTGATTGTAAGGCAAAGAATGGAGTCTGCCAAGCTGATGCTGCAATCGGGGGATGTTTCTCTGGAGCAAATTGCAGAGGCGGTCGGATACCGATCGTATTCCGGTTTTCATTTAGCATTTGTCCGCAGCTTCGGTATAACACCGGGAGAATATAGAAAACAGCTTAATACAACAGGTCAGCAGGACGGAAAGGAATAAAGAATGGAACAGGTGAAAAATGTTTATATTGCACCGGGGGCGGTCGTTGTCGGTGATGTTTCTTTGGGAAACGATGTAAGTGTATGGTACGGTGCAGTTCTTCGCGGAGACAGCGGAAAAATTACTGTCGGCGAGGGTACAAACATACAGGACCGGTGCGTGATCCACGAAAAAACGGATATCGGCAAATATTGTACGATCGGGCATGGCGCGATCGTACACGGATGTACGGTGGGAGATACCTGCCTGATCGGAATGGGCGCCCGGGTGCTGCCCGGGGCCACCGTGGGGCCCCACAGCGTCGTGGGCGCGGGCTGCGTGATCGGCGAGGGGGCCAGCGTGAAGCGCTCGGTGCTCTGGCCGGGGGCGCGGCTGATGAAGGGCGCCCAGGCCCGGGGCTGCGTGCTGGCGTCCGGCGCGACCCTGGGCGAAAGCGCCCAGGCCTACGAGGAGAGCGTGCTGGGCACCGGCGCGGCCCTGGGCGAGCGGGCGGTGCTGCTGCCGGGGGTCAAGCTCTGGCCCGGCAAGCGGGGCGCGGACGGCGAGCGGCTGGACGCCAACCTGATCTGGGGCAGCCGGGCCGGCGGCGGCTTCAGCGGCGGCGCGATGGCCCTC
>JAZNNK010000138.1:0-5544 GCA_045580205.1 Faecousia sp. | reverse complement strand
GGTGCTATAATACAGATGATCTAACGTAGATATACGAAAGAGAGGGGCGCGCCCCTCTCTTTTCTTGTGATTTGGAGGTGCTGTATGAAGATCGCCGAGATTGTCTCACAATTTGCAAAACCCATCGTCGAAGAGCACGGCTGTGCGCTTTGGGATATCGAATATGTCCGCGAGGGCTCAGAGCGTTTTCTGCGTCTGTATATCGACAAAGAAGGCGGCGTCTGTATTGACGACTGCGAAGCGATCGCGCGTGCTGTCGACCCCATTCTTGATGAGCGCGACCCGATCTCCGAAAGCTATCATTTTGAGGTATGCTCCGCCGGTCTTGAAAGAGCCCTGAAGCGTCCCTCTGATTTTGCACAATTTATAGGATCTGCCATCCTTGTAAAGCTCTACCGTCCGCGCAACGGACTAAAGGAGATCCCCGCCATACTGCGCGCATACGATGACGGACGCATTACAATCGAAGCAGGAAAAGAAATGATCACATTGGAAAAATCGGAGGTCGCACTCGTGCGCCTTCGCGTTGAATTTTAACAGGAGGAACTATCATGGCAAGAAATACCAGAGCCAAGAAACAATCTGCTGTCCCCCAGGCAGAGATTGGTGCAGAAATTTTCGCAAGCCTTCGTGAATTGGAAAAGATCAAAGGTATTCCCGTTGAGTATATGGTCGAACGCCTCAAGCAGGCGCTGACGAACGCCTACCGCAAGGATCGGGAGGACAACCGGGATATCCCAGCAGAAAACGTGATGATCGACTTAAGTGAAAAGGGTCTTTTTATGTATCAGGTAAAGACCGTCGTGGAGCAGGTCGAAGACAGCACTACCGAGATCCTTCCCGATGCCGCTGTACATTACGATACCAATGCAAAGCTTGGAGATACCGTCTCCATCCCTGTGGATATCCAGAGATTCGGCCGCATTGCCGCCCAGACCGCAAAACAGGTTGTCATCCAGGGCATACGCGAGGCAGAGCGCGGCATGATCTATGAGAGCTACTCCTCCAAAGCACAGGAGATGCTTACCGGCACTGTCGTACGGGTCGATCCTTCGGGAGATGTCTATGTCCGCGTTGGACAGGGCAGCGAGCAAAACGATGCCGTTCTTCCCGCAAGTGAACAGATCCCCGGCGAAACATATACGCCCGGCAGTTTGATCCGTGTATATGTGCTGGAGGTACACCGCGCCAATCGCGGCCCTCTCGTCCATGTTTCCCGTACGCATCCGAACCTTGTTCGCCGGCTGTTTGAGCTGGAGGCACCGGAGATCGCTGACGGTCAGGTGCAGATCCGCAACATCGCCCGTGAGCCCGGCTCGCGCAGCAAAATTGCTGTCCGTGCCGCTATGGAGGATATCGATCCCGTAGGTGCCTGTGTAGGTCCTCGCGGCGGTCGTGTCGGCGCGGTCGTGGAAGAGCTCAACGGCGAAAAAATCGACATCGTCATTTACAGCGACGATCCCTGCGAATACGTTCGTGCCGCACTCAGTCCTGCTGATGTAATCGATGTTACACTCGTATCCGGTCAAAAGGCCTGCCAGGTCATTGTTCCGGACAACCAGTTAAGTCTTGCGATCGGCAAAGAAGGCCAGAATGCCCGTCTTGCCGCCCGACTGACCGGCTATAAGATCGATATCAAGCCGGCATCCTACGCAGAAGAAACGGACAACGCGGAATAATCCGCCCGGAATAAGGAGGGAAGCCTCATGCAAAAAAAGATCCCTCAACGGCAGTGTATGGGATGCCGTGAGCGAAAAGCCAAACGGGAGCTGATTCGGGTGGTTCGCAGTACAGACGGAACTGTCAGTCTGGATTTCAGCGGCAAACTGAACGGACGCGGCGCATATTTATGTCCCGATATCGCCTGCCTGAAAAAAGCACAGCGTGCCAAGAGTCTGGAAAAAAGTCTCGAGGTCGTGATTCCCGAAGAGGTCTATACGCATCTGGAAAAAGAAATGGGGGCATACGCCCATGACTAAGGCCTTGAATTATCTTGCGCTGGCACGCAAAGCCGGACGGATTGAGCTTGGTGAAGAACCCGTTGGCTCAGCTGCCCGCGCGCAGCACGCACGGCTTATCGTCGTAGCGCAAGATGCATCAGACCACACCTGGCGCCGCGCAAAAAGCTATGTTGCAGGCACACAGCAGCAGTGTATAAAGGTCAGCTTCTCCAAGGATATGCTCGGTCAGGCAGTCGGCAGGACCAGCCTTGCGATCGCGGCCTTCACTGACCCTGCTCTGGCTTTGGCCTTTGTAAAAGCATTGGAACAACCGGAAACATATTGCGATGTCCTGGAGGACCTGCAGAAGCGCACTGCGCGCATCCGGCAGCGTCAGGACGAGGCAAAAGCCCATCTGCGCAATAAGCAGCTTGGCGCCAAACGGCAGAAGAAGTAATACGGAGGTGCATATATGAGCTTAGTGAAGTATCGAATTAAAGAGGTTGCGGCGGACTTTGAAGTATCGCCCAAAGAGATCAACGAGATCCTCGCCCAGTTTTTTGAAAAACCGAAATCCAACACGCAGGTCCTCACAGAGGAGCAGCTTAATGTTGTGTTTGACTGCATGACGCAGGCCAACCAGATTGAATCTCTGGAGGTCGTATTTGCAGTACAGCCGAAGCCGAAAGCCGAAGAAAAGAAGCCTGAGGCAGCCACCGAAAAACCGGCTGAAAAGGTCGCTGCGCAAAGCGCGCCTGCTACCCAGGAAGAAACGTCCAATAAGGTTTCTGAGCCTGTCAAGGTCGTAGAACCGGAACGCAAGCGGGAGCGTCGCATCGTCGACACCTCTGCTGTTCAGGTCAACTCCGCACGTTTTGATGATCGCGTAGACAATCTTGTCAGCGAACGCATGCAGAATTATCAGGGCGGAAAACAGCGCATTGGCGGCAAAAAGGGTCAGCAGCAAAACAAAAAAGATAACAAATTTAAAGGCAATAAGGCCCGTAACGAGGAGCAGGAAAAGCTGCGCCGTCTGCAGATGGAGGTGGCAAGAAAAGCCCCCGTTACCGTTAAGATCCCTGACGAGATCTCCGTTGGCGAGCTTGCCTCCCGCATGAAGAAGACAGCGGGCGAAGTCATCAAATGTCTCATGAAAAACGGCGTTATGGCCGGGATCAATCAGATGATCGACTTTGACATAGCCGAATTTGTCGCTGTTGAATTTGGCTGCAAGGTCGAGCGCGAGATCACTGTAACGATCGAAGAGCGCATTATCGACGATCACGAAGACACCGCAGAAGAGCTGCTTAATCGCGCGCCTGTTGTTGTCGTCATGGGCCACGTCGATCACGGCAAGACCAGTCTTCTCGACGCGATCCGCAAAACATCTGTAACCTCGGGCGAAGCCGGCGGCATTACGCAGCATATCGGTGCATACACCGTTGATGTAAACGGTAACATGGTTACCTTCCTCGACACACCCGGCCACGCCGCATTTACTTCCATGCGCGCTCGCGGTGCAAAATCAACGGATATCGCCATCCTGGTCGTTGCTGCAGATGACGGCATTATGCCGCAGACCATTGAATCTATCAATCACGCCAAGGCGGCAAACGTTCCCATTATTGTTGCTATTAACAAAATGGATAAGCCCGAAGCAAATCCCGACCGTATCAAGCAGCAGCTGACAGAGCACGAGCTGATTCCTGAAGAATGGGGTGGCGACACTGTCATTTGCCCGATCTCTGCAAAAACCGGCATGGGTCTGGATGACCTGCTGGAAATGGTCATCTTAACCGCCGAGGTGCAGGAATTAAAAGCTAATCCCAACCGACGCGCCAAGGGCACTGTTATCGAAGCGCGTCTGGATAAAACGCGCGGTCCGATCGCAACGCTCCTTGTCCAGAACGGCACCCTCAATCAGGGCGACATCGTGATTGCAGGCACTGCCGTTGGCCGTATCCGTGTCATGACGAATGATAAAGGCCGCACTGTCAAAACAGCCGGGCCTTCTGTTCCTGTTGAAATTACCGGTCTTGCCGAAGTTCCTGCTCCGGGCGACGAATTTAATGCTGTTATCGACGAGCGCATGGCAAGAGAATTGGTCGAACAGCGTAAGCAGGCCGCAAAGGATGCTGCCGCAAATGCTATGACCAAGGTAACACTGGATAACCTGTTTGCCAAAATGCAGGAAGGCCAGATGAAGGAGCTGCCTTTGATTGTCAAAGCAGACGTTCAGGGTTCTGCCGAGGCGGTCAAAACAAGCCTTGAAAAGATCTCCAATGAAGAAGTTCGCGTACGCGTCATCCATACAGGTGTCGGTGCAATCAACGAAAGCGATATTCTTCTTGCCTCCACCGCAGGCGCGATCGTTGTCGGCTTTAACGTACGTCCCGATGCTGCCGCACAGGCAAGCGGTCAGCGCGCCGGTGTCGATATGCGTTTTTACCGCATCATTTACGATGCGATCGATGAGATCGAGGCTGCTATGAAGGGTATGCTTGCACCGAAGTATGAAGAGGTCATTATCGGTCATGCCGAGGTCCGTATGACCTATAAGGTCTCCGCTATCGGAACGATCGCAGGCTGTATGGTCAAAGACGGCAAGGTTACCAGAGATGCCCATGTGCGTGTCCTGCGCGACAATATCGTCATACATCAGGGTGAAGTCGGCTCCCTGCAGAGATTCAAGGACGCAGCAAAAGAAGTTACTGCCGGCTATGAATGTGGCATGAGCATCGCCAAATTTAATGACATTAAAGAAGGCGATGTCTTTGAATGCTTTGTAATGGAAGAGATTAAACGATAATTTTCCACCGCCGTGTCGCGTTGCGGCACGGCGGAACTATACTTTAGGAGGATGAAATAATGGCATCCAACCGAATTGAACGCATTAATGAGCAAATCCAGAAAGCTCTTTCCGAGCTTTTGCGCAATGTAAAAGATCCCCGTGTGCAAAGCACAATGATTTCTATTACGCATGTTGAAGCAACACCGGATCTGCGCTATGCAAAGGTCTACGTCAGCTTCCTCGAAACAGACCGAGCTAAAGATGCTATGCAGGGGCTTAAATCCGCAGGCGGATATCTCCGCCGCGAGTTGGGACGCTGTCTGCAGCTTCGCTATACACCTGAGCTTGTATGGGCGCTCGATGATTCCATCATCTACGGCGCTAAAATGCTCAAACTGATCAATTCTCTGGAGGTATCTTCCGATGATGTCTCTGACGAGAGGTGAATGCGCCGCGTGGCTGTCTGCCCGCGATCATTTCACCATTTTAACGCACCGCAAGCCGGATGGCGACACGATCGGTTCCGCCGCTGCGCTCTGCCGGGGTCTGCGGTCTCTCGGTAAGACAGCGCATGTGCTCCGCAATCCCGATATAACACCGCTTTTCGCTCCCCTTCTGGAGGGTCTCGTAAAAGACGCCCCCGAAGAAGGTGATTTACTGATCGCCGTTGACGTTGCCGCAGACAGTATGCTTCCAAAACCGCATGAATATTTAAAAAACTGCATTGATCTTCGGATCGATCATCACGGTCTGGGCAGGGAGTATGCTCCCACAGAAACTGTTGATCCCGATGCCGCTGCCTGCGCAGAAATT
>JAZNNK010000137.1:0-7698 GCA_045580205.1 Faecousia sp. | reverse complement strand
GTGATCGGTGCACAGGAAAAGGAGATCCGCGAACGTGTGCCGTATGTTCTTGAGCTGGTCGGCTTGGAGACAAAGAGCCGTCGGCATCCAAACGAGCTTTCCGGCGGTGAGCAGCAGCGTCTTGCAATTGCCAGAGCAATTGTCAATAATCCCTCGATGATCATTGCGGACGAGCCTACCGGCAACTTGGATCCGGCCCGTTCTTTTGAGATCATGTCGCTGCTTCAGGAGATCAATAATCTTGGTACAACGGTTTTGATTGTTACACATGAGATGAACCTGGTGGAAAAGTTTGGCAGGCGAGTAATTGTGATTAATGATGGTCAAGTCATCAGCGACGGAATGTATGGGTATAGCAGATATGAGGTTCAATAATTTAGGTTATTTGACAAAGGAAGGTGTCCGGGGAATTTTCCTGCACGGCTTTATGTCCTTTGCCGCTGTGTGTGTAACGGTTGCGTGCTTGTTGATCGTTGGCAGTTTTTCGTGCCTGATGTATAATGTCAACATTATGGTAGAGGAACTGAACAGAACCAATGAGATATTGGTATATATTGATAGCGAGCTTCCGGATCATGAAGCCAGAAGCGTTGGGACAAAGATCAATCAGATCGAAAATGTTCATCAATCAAAGTTTGTCTCCCGGGAAGAGGCCCTGGAGGATTTTGTTGCAGACCATCAGGGTGATGAGGCGTTTTCCGGCGTTGAGGCAAGCGACTTGCGCCACCGTTATGTTGTTACACTGATCGATAATGCAAAGATCAAAGATACGGTCGATAAGATTAACCAGATTGCAGGTGTTGCCAAGATCAATGCATCTTATGAGTTGGCAGAAGGGTTCTCAACCCTGCAGAACGTTTTGCGTATCGCATCTTTTGCGGTGATCGCAATCTTGCTTGTTGTTAGCTTGCTGATCATTTCCAATACAGTAAAGTTAGCTATGTATGACCGCCGCGATGAGATCGCGATTATGAAGATGGTGGGCGCTACCAATGGATTTATTCGCCTGCCGTTTGTGGTTGAAGGCTTTATTTTAGGTATGGCAGGCGCGATGCTGGCGTTTGGTCTGGAATGGTTTATGTACGACATGCTGGTTCTGCGGATCGGTGCAATCGACACACTGAAGCTGTTTACCTTTGTGCCGTTTACAGAACTGCTGCTGCCGATGATTCTGACTTTTGTGTTTGCCGGACTTTTTGTTGGCGTAGTCGGAAGCTGGACTTCTATCCGGAAGTTTATGGATGTGTAAAGGAGTCTATAATGAAGAACAGAAAGTTATGGGTATCGATCATGGCAGGTGTTCTTGCCACGATTATGATTCTAAGTGTGCTCGGAAGTGTTTTGCCTGTTTTGGCAGATGCTGCTTCGTCATCGAGTGAATTAAAAAACCAGCTTGATGAACTTAAGGCAGAAAAGGCTGAGATTGATGCTACAATTGCGGACCTGAAAAGTCAGCAGTCCGATAATATGTCGGAGATGGAGCAGATTGTTGCGCAGAAAAATCTGATCGATCAGGAAATTTTTATGCTCCATGAGCAGGTCAATAATATCAATCAGCAGATTTCTGCATATAGCCTACTGATTGCGGATAAGCAGGAAGAGCTTGAGGCTGCAGAGGCGCGTCTGGCTGAATTGAACCGGAAAAATAAAGAGCGCATCCGTGCAATGGAAGAGGATGGAAAGCTGTCATATTGGTCTGTTTTGTTTCAGGCAAATGATTTTGCGGATTTTCTGGACCGGTTGAATATGGTGGAGGAGATCGCAGCATCCGATCAGCGCCGTTTGAAGGAAATGAGCGAGACGGCTAAACAGGTGGAAGCCGCTAAAGAAGAGCTTGAAGCGGAAAAGTCTGTATTGGAACAGACGAAGCAAGAGCTGGCTGCTTCACAGGAAAGCCTTGAGCAGAGACGGACAGAAGCAGACACTTTGTTATCAAAACTGCTCGCAACAGGGGATAAGTTCCAGACACTTTTAGATAAAGCCGAGCAGGAAGTAGAAGATCTGCTCAATAAGATCGAAGATAAAGAAGATGAGTACGACGATGCAAAGTATCAGGAGTGGTTATCCACATCTGTACCTTCAGGTAACGGCGGCAATACCAGTTCAGGAAATACGGTTTCCGGTGTTACATGGCTCGTCCCGTGCAAATATGTGCGCATGTCCAGCCCGTTTGGCTACCGGGTGCATCCGGTGTGGGGCGATTGGCGCTTCCATAATGGTGTAGACCTTGCTACACCCAGTGGCACACCGATCATTGCAAGTCGCAGCGGTATTGTTACAACAGCAACATATGACTGGAATGCCGGCTATTATGTGGTGGTCGATCACAGAGATGGTTTCCAGACCAAATACTTGCATATGACACATTACATCGTCTCTCCGGGCGACTATGTAGCTGCCGGTCAGGTGATCGGATACGTAGGTTCTACCGGTACATCCACAGGACCGCACCTGCACTTTAGTGTATATTACAATGGCTCTGCGGTGAATCCTGCAAACTATATAAACATTAAATAAAGCATCTCCCACAGCCATCTCCGGCTGTGGGAAATGTTCTCTGTAACGGATTTGTTTTTATGGGGTGAGTTTATGAATAAACAAAAACGATGGGTCGCAATCATCAGCAAGACGCTTTGCTATGTTCTGGTTGCGGCCATATCCTCGGCTATGACATGCCTTTTGCTGGCAGGAAAGGAATCGTCGGAGCAGTCTAAGCTGGATCAGCTTCAGGAAGTGAT
This sequence comes from Faecousia sp., assembly GCA_045580205.1. Taxonomy (GTDB): domain Bacteria; phylum Bacillota; class Clostridia; order Oscillospirales; family Oscillospiraceae; genus Faecousia. The sequence goes on along the minus strand of JAZNNK010000137.1, from coordinate 4,960 downwards.
CCGGACCCGCTTTATTGGTCAGGAGGACCTAACCCGGATGCAGGACGCGGCGGCGGAAGCAATGGTGGAAGCATTGGGGGATCGCTGGAGCTATTATATTCCTGCGTCGGAGTATGCGGCCTATGAAGAGCAAAAACATAATCAGTATGTTGGCATCGGCGCTACCATCACGGTTACGGAGGGTGATCAAGGCTTTCGCGTCTCTCGGATAGAGGCTGACGGCTCAGCAAAAGAGGCTGGGATACTGCCGGGTGATATTATTATAAAAATAGACAGTACAAGTGTTACAGGCCTGACAACCGCCGGGGCCAGAGATCTGGTTCGGGGCGAAGAAGGGACATTTGTTGCGCTTACTGTTTTGCGCGACGGTGAGCAGAAGGTTTTTTCAGTCGAGCGAAAGACCATAAAGGTAGTAGTCGCTGAAGGAGAAATGCTTGAAAATAATATTGGACTCGTCCGGATCAAAAACTTTGATGAGCGCTGTGCGCAAGATACGATCACTGCTATTGAGAAGCTGGTGGAGAATGGCGCAAAGGCTCTGATTTTTGATCTGCGAAATAATCCCGGCGGCTACAAAAGTGAATTGGTAAAGGTGCTGGACTATCTTCTTCCAAAAGGACCCTTGTTCCGCAGTCTGGATTATAGAGGGTATGAAGCGGTGGATTCCTCTGATGAAAGATGTCTGAAATTGCCGATGGCAGTACTTGTTAACGGCGAGAGCTATTCGGCGGCAGAGTTTTTTGCTGCGGCGCTTGATGAGTATGATTGGGCGGTTGTTGTCGGAGAGGCAACGACCGGCAAGGGATATTTCCAGAACACCTATATGCTCAATGATGGTTCGGCGGTTGGTCTGTCGGTAGGAAAGTATTTCACACCCAACGGCGTAAGCTTGGCAGAAGTGGGCGGGCTGATACCGGAAGTGCTTGTGCAAGTCGATGAAGAAACAGCTGCACTTATATACGCGGACCTGGTAGATCCACAGGACGATCCGCAGATTCAGGCAGCCGTTAATGCGCTGAAATGATCTGCTTGCAGAGTGTGGATAAATCCGAAAACCATGCTTGACGAAATAGCAGAATATTACTATAATATAGCAAGATATTTAATTTTTGCTTGAGAAAGGATCATGCATTATGGCAAAGGAATTTAAGATTACCAGTCTGCGACTGGCAGATTTGGAAAAGGAACTGAACTATCTGAAAACGACGCGTGAGCGTGAAATTGCCGCTATGATCGCGGAAGCACGTTCCTACGGAGACTTGTCGGAAAACTCGGAGTACGATGCTGCGAAAAACGAGCAGGCAAAACTGTACGGCCGTATTGCGGAGATCGAGGATATCCTTTCTCATGCCGTTATTATTGAGGATGAAAATGAGGCTAACGGCCTTGTCGGACTCGGATGCAAGGTTACGGTCGAAGATCTGCAAACCGGTGAGCAGACCGAGTATAAAATCACCGGCTCTCAAGAGGCTAACCCGATGGAATACAAGCTGTCGGATGATTCCCCGTTTGGACGCGCTGTCATTGGAAAGGCGATTGGGGATGTATTTACGGTTAATGCGATTTCCGGCTCGTACAGCATGAAAGTTGTTAACGTTACACGCGAGGGTTAATATATGGCGAAGTTTGTACCTCAGGCAGAATTGCCTCTTGGCGATCAGGTAAAGATCCGCCGGGAGAAGCTTGAAGCATTGCGAGCAGAGGGCAAGGATCCCTTTGTTCACACGAAGTTTGATATTACGGCAAATTCTGCCCAGATTAAGGAAAATTTTGAGACGATGCAGGGCCAGTCGGTCTGTCTGGCCGGTCGGCTTATGTCCAAGCGCGGCATGGGAAAAGTGTCGTTCTGCGACCTGCAGGACAGCACAGGGAGAATCCAGCTGTTTGTTAAGATTGATGAGCTGGGCGAAGAGGAATTCGAGCGCTTCAGAAAGAATGATATCGGTGATATTGTTGGCGTATCCGGTGAAGTTTTTCAAACAAAGACCGGTGAGATATCCGTTCGTGTAAAGGAAGCAGTCCTTCTTTCTAAATCTTTACTTCCTCTGCCCGAAAAATTTCACGGCCTGACAGATAAAGAGATCCGTTTCCGTCAGCGTTATGTGGATCTGATGGTCAATCCTGAAGTGAAGCAGAATTTTATCGTTCGTTCTAAATTCATTAAATATATGCGTTCATACCTCGATAACCTCAATTATATCGAAGTGGAAACGCCGGTACTTAATACGATCGCCGGCGGAGCTTCTGCTCGCCCGTTCATTACACATCACAATACACTTAATATTGATATGTATATGCGTATCGCTACCGAGCTGCCGCTGAAGCGATTGATCGTCGGCGGTATGGACCGGGTATATGAGATCGGCCGGATATTTCGCAATGAAGGTATGGATCCGAAGCATAATCCTGAGTTTACAACGGTTGAGTTGTATCAGGCCTATGCAGATTACCACGATATGATGGATATTGCCGAGGGTATTATTTCCGGTGCTGCAAAAGAAATCTTAGGTACTTATCAGGTCCAGTGGCTTGGTGAGGACATTGATCTGACACCCGGTTGGCGTCGTATGACGATGGTAGAGGCGGTCAGAGAGTATACAGGCATTGACTTTGATGCGATCACAACGGATGAAGAGGCAGTGTCTGCTGCACAGAAAAACGGCGTTGAGCTTGCTAAGGCTGCAGAAAAAACATGGGGTAATGCGCTGTATGCATGCTTTGATCAGAAGGTAGAGGAGCATTTGGTCCAGCCTACCTTTATCACGATGTATCCGGTTGAAGTCAGTCCTTTAACAAAACGCAGTCCTGCAGACCCCCGATTGACAGAACGCTTCGAGCTCTTTGTCGGTCGTTCTGAGCTGGCTAACGCATATTCGGAGCTGAATGATCCTATGGATCAGAGAGATCGCTTCCAGAAGCAGGTCGAGCAGCGTGAGCGCGGCGATGATGAGACCGAAATGATGGATGAGGATTTCCTGAATGCGCTGGAGTATGGCATGCCCCCTACAGGCGGCATGGGTATGGGTATTGATCGGTGCGTTATGCTCCTTACCGGCGCAGATTCGATCCGCGAGGTCATTTTATTCCCCACGATGAAACCGTAAGACTGATACTGATATATAACCCAAGATATTTCCCAATATCTTGGGTTGTTTACTATAAGGCGATTAGCATCAAACCCACCACGCATTATTAAAGATTAATTTTTGCTTGTTAAAATTTAAGGCATTGCCGTGCATATTATGGCGGCGGACAAAAACAGGATGAGAGATTTAATCTTAGAAATTCGGATAGGAGATTAATTATGAAAGATATTGCGGCTGTTATTTTGTGTGCGGGCAAAGGATCGCGCATGAACGATGATTCCAAAAGCAAGGTCTGTTTTGATTGCGCAGGTGTGCCGGTTATTCGCAGAATTATCGATAACATGAAGGCTGCCGGAGTTAACCGTTTTGTGGTGGTCATCGGACATCAGGCGTATAGCGTTATGGACTGTCTTGACGGAGTCGATGGTGTAGTGTATGCGTATCAGAAGGAGCAGAAAGGCACAGGCCATGCAACACTTTGTGGCTTGAAAGCGCTTGCTGCCGTTGGACATACCGGGCCTACCATCGTATCTATGGGAGATAAGATTGTATCTAAAAATGCGTTGGAGGGCTTGCTTGCTCGCGCACAAATGGCAAAAGCGGTGTGGGGAGTTCAACCAATTTCTGCCAATTTTAACGGCGGTCGCGTGGTTGTTCGTGATGGTAAGCCGCTTGGTGTTGTTGAATTTGCCGATGCCGCTTTGATGGCACTTGCAAATGTGCAGCCTGATCAATATGCGCAAACGCTGCAGACGATTGGATTGAATCCCAAAAAAGCAAAGAAAGTGATGCAGGTTGCAAAACAATCTAAACCTGTCGCTACGCGTACTTTATGCGGTGAAGTGTTTGATGCAGAAGAAATTCTAAGCACGCCGTATGCCAATGCCGCGTTGTATTGCTTTGACACGCAAGCGGTGATGGAAGCAATCGGCACATTGTGCGCCGATAATGCACAGGGTGAACTGTACCTTACAGATACGTTGGAATATTTTGCTAAAACTGATAGCGCTGTTATGTACGAGGTTGCAGAGCGCAGTGATATGCTTACCTATAGCACAAAGCAGGAGCTATGTGCAGTAAGTGAATATTTTATGCGTACAGTTTCGGAATATGAAACGTCCATTTGCATGGGTGAGATGGACATGCTGTTCAGCGAATTGTATGGCGATAATATTTTGCAGCAAAAGCAGCGATATCTTGAACTTTTACGCAAGTTTGCCGATAAATACGGAGATCGTAAGGTGGTCATTACACGCGCGCCCGGCAGAGTAAATCTGATGGGACGGCATGTAGATCATAGAGGCGGCGGTATTAACGTAATGGCAACGGATTGTGATCAGGTGTTTATTGCGGCAAGACGGGAGGATGATGTTGTCCGTATTTCCAATGTAGATCCTGTCTACCCGGACCGTGTTTTCTCGATCGGAGACATGCTTTCGCTCGGCACAAATGAATCGTGGCTGCAATATCTTTCAGATGAAAAGGTGAAGGCTGCGTTGCAGGAAAATATGGGCGACTGGGCTAATTACGTAAAATCGGCTGTTTTACGTGCCCAGCTGTTTGTGGACCATCCGCTTTCCGGTATGGATATGATGGCAAGTGGCAACATTCCGGTTGCAGCTGGTCTTTCCTCGTCGTCTGCACTTGTAGTGGCAGTGATGGAGGCGGTGGAGGCGCTGGGATGCCTTAATATGGATGAACGTGAGTTTATTGATCTGTGCGGTGAAGGTGAATGGTTTGTCGGTTCACGCGGCGGCGCGGGAGATCACGCGGCGATGAAATGTGCGCAAAAGAACACAATTGTGCATTTGGATTTTAAGCCGTTTAAGGTAGGAGAAAGGTTGCCCTTCTCAGATGAATATGCTATTTTGGTT
>JAZNNK010000136.1:0-2727 GCA_045580205.1 Faecousia sp. | reverse complement strand
GATCCGACTTCCCCGTCGTGGAGATGCTGCTGAAATGGCAGTTATCGAGCTGGTCTGATTGTATTTATAAAAAGCGTACTGCAAATTGCAGTACGCTTTTTTATATTGCCCAGTCGGGCAGCGATTCAAATTGACGGAGCTGACCGTTATAGGGGAAGGAAATGCAGCAGCTATATAGCATGGGGTGGCTGCAGTTGTCCTTTGCTCCGTATTTATGATCGCCCACAAGCGGGAAACCACGACTGGAAAACTGTACCCGAATCTGATGACTTCGACCTGTATGCAGTAGGATGCGGACGATGGATACAGGCCCCTGGCTTAATCGTTTATATTCCAGGCGCGCGTGTTTGACACCGGCGCGCATTCTCTTTACAATGTAAACCTTGTTTTTTCGGCTGTCCTTAAAAAGCAGATCGCTCCAGTCGCCCTCTGCAGGCGGTGTTCCATGTACGGTTGCTACATATTCTTTTTTTATCAGGCCTTCCTGGATTAATCCGGAAAGCTGCGCGGCCATCGCCTTTGTGCGGGCATATACCATAACACCGGCTACATTTTTATCCAGCCGATGTACGGCAAATACTTCGCCACCAAGCAAAGCCTTAATCTGTGCGGGCATTTCTGTTTCAGAATCTAACCCGACGGGTTTTATGAGAACGGCGATCTGATCGTCAGAAAACAGTAATTCCATGCGTTTCACTTCCTTTCTTATACAATAGCGCTCAGAAATAAAAAAATCAAGGAAGTATTGCGACTTTTGTAATTTGGTGTATAATATATGCAGAAAAAAATAGAGGATGGCATTTACTATGGATCTTAAGAAGCATCGGTCTCCGATTGTAATATTTTTAAGCTATTTTAAGCGGCATATTAGGTTTTTTCTGTTGGATATTATCTGCGCCTGTCTGATTGCGGCAGTCGACCTTGCATTCCCGCTTGTAACGCGCAGCGCGTTGTACGACATGCTTCCCGATCGGATGTACAGCACGTTTTTTACCGTAATTGCCGTTATGGTCGTATGTTATTTGATTCGTTCACTGTTGCATTATATCGTCGCCGTTTACGGGCATATTTTTGGTTTGCGTGTAGAGGCGGATATTCGGGCGGATTTGTTTGGCCATATGCAGAAGCTTGGATTTGATTTTTATGATCAAAACCGTACGGGTCAGCTTATGAGCCGGTTAACATCGGATTTGTTTGAATTGACTGAGCTGGCACATCACGGGCCTGAGGATCTGTTGACATCTGTACTTACAATCATTGGCGCAATTATCGTGATGGGTATGATCCAGTGGCGGCTGGCGCTTGTTGTGGCGCTGATGATTCCGGTTTTTCTTGTCGTAGTGATCGTAATGCGCAAAAAACTGTCAGAGGCATCGGTTGGCGTAAAGCGTAAGATCGGTCATATCAATACGGAGATTGAGTCCAGCCTTTCCGGTATTCGTACGGCAAAGGCCTTTGCTAATGAGGCGGTGGAAAATAACCGCTTTACCGCCGCAAATAATCTGTTCAAAGTTTCTAAAAATGAATTTTACAGGGCAATGGGAAGATTCAGCAGCTCAATGGAATTTTTCCTGTGCAGTCTGAATGTGGTGGTCATCGGATATGGCGGATATCTTGTTATGGCGGGGAATATGGATTACCGCGACCTGCTGACTTTTACACTGTATATTTCTTCCTTCGTTACGCCGATGCGTAAGCTGTCATCTTTTTCGGAAATGTTTGCCAACGGTTTTGCCGGTCTGAAACGGTTTACCGAGCTGATGCAGACAGAGCCGTCATTAAAGGATAAAGAAGATGCGCAGACGCTGCAAAATGTAGTCGGTGAGATCGCGGTGGAGAATGTGTCTTTTGCGTACACGTCTGAGCTGGATGTGCTTCATAATGTTTCCCTACACGTTAAACCCGGTGAAACAATTGCGGTAGTTGGTCCGTCCGGCGGCGGAAAATCAACATTATGTCAGTTGATACCCCGGTTTTATGATGTTACGGACGGTGCAATTCGTATAGACGGCAAGGATGTGCGGGATGTAACGCAAAAATCGCTTCATGAAAATATTGGAATCGTTCAGCAGGATGTTTTCCTGTTTGCTGATACGATATTGGAAAATATCCGTTATGGCAGACCGGATGCCACAGAAGAGGAAGTGATTGAAGCGGCAAAAAAAGCAGAGATCTATGAAGATATTCTGCAAATGCCGGATGGATTTGAAACATATGTCGGTGAACGTGGAACACTTCTTTCCGGAGGACAGAAGCAGAGAGTGGCAATTGCGCGTATATTCCTGAAAAACCCGCCGATATTGATTTTGGATGAAGCAACATCGGCACTGGATTCAGTAACGGAGGCGAAAATTCAGCGGGCATTCGATGTGCTGGCAGAAGGACGCACTACACTTATTATTGCGCACCGTCTTTCTACTATTCGCGCAGCAGACAGGATCATCGCGATTGCTGACGGTGTTATTACAGAAACAGGTACGCATGAGGAACTGTTGAACCGTCAGGGTGTGTATGCAGAGCTTTATATAACGCAGAATTATGCGGCAAATTTATAATTTTTGCTTGCTATTTTTACCGGGATAGTGTATACTATCCTGGTACCTGCCGGTGTGATGGAATGGTAGACGTAGTGGACTCAAAATCCACCGTTGCGAACCTGAGCGCTGCCAGTGGCAGATGAAGCGAAGGTGTAGCAAGTGCTGCGGTCTGTGAGCGACGCAGGCGTTC
>JAZNNK010000135.1:0-7573 GCA_045580205.1 Faecousia sp. | reverse complement strand
CTGATCGCAAAGCTCTCCGGAGACGAAAAGACCGGCGCACGCATCATTGCCACCGCGCTGCAGGCACCGATCCGTCAAATCGCAGAGAACGCAGGTGTAGACGGAAGCGTTGTCTATGAAAAGATCTAAAACTCCAAGAAGATTGGCTACGGCTACAACGCCTATACCGAAGAATATGTAGATATGATCTCTGCCGGCATTGTTGATCCGACAAAGGTTACCCGCTCTTCTTTGGAAAATGCCGCTTCTATTGCCGCTTGCGTGCTGACCACAGAGTCTTTGGTTGCTGACAAACCCAATCCCGAAGCAGATGCCGCCGCTATGGCTGCTGCTGCGCAGGGCGGTATGTATTAATCCGTTTCTCTCTGCCCGACCGGTTTTCGGTCGGGCATTTTCTTTTTTACAGTTTCTTCTTTTGTTTTTCCTCTTTACGAACGGCATTTTTTGTTGTAGAATAAAAAATCATATCATGAGGATGTGCGTATTTATGAGCTGCCTAAAATGCGGAAAAGACACACAAGACCGCAACGTTTTTTGCCCCGACTGTCTGCAGGTCATGCGCGCGTACCCGGTAAAACCGGGAACTGCCATCCATATTCTGCGCAGAGAACCGCTTTCCGCCGAGAAAAGACAGCCTTCGCGCCGTCGCGTCATCCCTGCCGAAGAGCAGCTTCCGCTGCTTCATCGCACGATCAGGCGGCTGTATGCTGTGATCTTTGTTCTGTTTTTGCTTCTCTGCACAGCGATTACACTGCTGGTCCATTCATTGTTTCCAATCACTTAGCTGCTTTATACAAAAAGAATGTTTCACGTGAAACCCTTCTTGATAAATTTGTTTCACGTGAAACAACAGAAAGGACTTCTTTATGGGAAAGATCGTTGCTGTGGTAAACCAAAAAGGCGGTGTCGGCAAAACCACCACTGCCGTCAATCTGACCGCCGCGCTTACAGAGGCAGGCAAAAAAGTCCTTTTATGCGACTTTGACCCGCAGGCAAACGCTACTTCCGGCCTCGGCCTGGATAAAAGAAAGCTGCGCACCTCTGTTTACGATGCAATTATTAACGATACGCCGGTGTCTGATGTGCTTGTCCACACCAAATACGGTGATGTTCTTCCTTCTTCTTCCGATCTGGCCGGCGCAGCAGTGGAGCTTTTGTCGTTAGATGACCCAAGTTTCCGTCTCCGCCGCATTTTGCAGTCTGTTCAAAGCGAGTACGACCTGATCCTGATCGACTGCCCTCCGTCCCTGGAAATGCTGACGATCAACGCACTTGCCGCTGCAAACAGTATACTTATCCCCGTTCAGTGTGAATACTACGCACTGGAGGGGCTGGCAGACCTGATGACCACCCTGCGCCTTATTAAAAAGCGCACCAATCCCGCGCTGGATATATTTGGCGTTGCGCTTACCATGTTTGACGGGCGCACAAACTTCTCTACGCAAGTCGCGCAAGAAGTACGCCGCCATTTCCCCGGAAAAGTTTTTGCCTCTGTAATTCCCAGAAACGTACGTCTTGCCGAAGCACCCAGTCACGGACTGCCGGTTACCGTCTATGACCGCAGCAGCCGGGGCGCTTGCGCATATCGCGCTATGGCTGACGAAATTATAAAAAGATTATAAGAAAGGGTGAACGCCATGCTTCCGCGCAAAGGTTTAGGCAGAGGAATGGGCGCGTTGCTTCCGGACGAAACCGACATTCTTGCAGAAAAAAGCCCCTACCGTCTTTTGCCTGTTTACAAAGTTGAGCCCAACCCCGACCAGCCGCGACAGGACTTCGACGAGGTCGAACTTGAAGCGCTGGCAGAATCGATCCGGACACACGGCATTATTCAGCCCCTGACCGTCCGCGAGCTTTCAAACGGCTATTATCAGATCATTGCAGGCGAACGGCGTTGGCGCGCCGCAAGAATGGCCGGCCTGCAGAACATTCCTGCCGTTATTATTGATGCCGATGACAAAAAGACAACCGAGCTTGCGCTCATTGAAAATCTGCAGCGACAGGATTTAAACCCCGTTGAAGAAGCAATGGGTTACCGCAGTTTGATGGACGATTACGGTCTGACGCAGGAGGAGGCCGCGCAGCGCGTAGGAAAGTCCCGTCCTGCTGTTGCCAACGCACTGCGCCTGTTGTCCCTTTGTCCCGAGGTTCTGGACAAAGTTCGCAAAGGCGAACTGACTGCCGGTCATGCGCGTGCTGTCTTATCCTTAAAAACTGAAAAGAAGCAGCAGGAAGCTGCACAAAAGATCTGCGCACTCGGACTGTCTGTCCGGCAGGCAGAACTGCTTTGTGCAAATATGTCGAAAGAGCCGCCTTCTGAAAAACCCGTTTCCCTTGCGGTAAATTATGTTTCAGAATGCGAAAAAGCGCTAAGCAAGCATCTTGGACGCGGTGTTCGCATCGTCAGCGGCAAACGCAAAGGACGGTTTGAGTTAGAGTTTTACGGACAGGATGATCTTCAGCTCCTGCTCGACATTTTAATGAACATTAAAAAATAACGCGCTTTGCGCAAAGCCAATTGGCATACTAAGGAGAGGTAATCATGTTAGACATTAAGAAAATTCGGGAAAACCCCGAAGGCATCAAGGCCGCACTGCACGCAAAGGAAGTGGATTGCGATGTCACTATCGATCGTATTTTGGAGCTGGATGACCTGCGCCGTGAGCTGATCGCCGATACAGAGGCAAGAAAAGCCCGGCAGAATAAAGTCAGCAAGGAAATTCCTGCATTGAAAAAGGCAGGGCAGGATGTCCAGGCAATTTTTGCGGAAATGGCCGCGCTAAAGGCCGGTCTTGCAGAAGACGCAGAAAAGCTCGACAGTGTCCTTGCTGAACAAAAAACGCTGATGCTGAGCCTTCCCAACCTGCCCGACCCCGACCTGAAACCGGGCGGAAAAGAGCACAACGAGCCCCTTCGCTACTTTGGTGAGCCGCATGTCTTTGATTTTGCACCCCAGCACCATGTCGACCTGTGTCTGAATTTAGGTCTGATCGATTATGAGCGCGGTGTCAAGCTGGCCGGCGCAGGTAACTGGATGTATACCGGCATGGGCGCACGTCTTGAGTGGGCGCTTTTAAATTACTTTATTGACACGCACACTGCAGACGGCTACGACTTTATTCTGCCCCCGCATATGCTTGAGTACCAATGCGGTGAGACAGCCGGTCAATTCCCGAAATTTGCAGATGAAGTCTATAAAATCGCAAACCCCACTGATGACCGCATTCACTATATGCTTCCTACGGCAGAAGCCGCTCTTGCAAGCATTTATCGAGACGAGATTTTGACGGAAGCTGACCTTCCCAAGAAATTCTTCTCCTACACACCGTGCTTCCGTCGCGAAGCAGGCTCCCACCGGGCAGACGAGCGCGGCATGGTTCGCGGACACCAGTTTAACAAGGTGGAAATGTTCCAGTTTACGCGTCCGGAAGATTCCGACGAGGCTTTTGACGAGCTTGTCCGCAAGGCAGAAGACCTCGTAAAGGGTCTGGGCTTCCACTTCCGTACCGTCAAGCTTGCCGCAGGCGACTGCTCCGCATCTATGGCACGGACCTACGATATCGAGATCCAAATTCCCTCAATGAACGGCTACAAGGAAGTCTCCTCCGTATCCAACGCACGAGACTATCAGGCCCGGCGCGGTAATATCCGTTTCCGCCGGGAGTCCACCGGCAAGCCGGAATTTGTCCACACGCTTAACGGTTCAGGTCTTGCAACCTCGCGCATTTTCCCCGCAATGGTCGAGCAGAATCAACGCGCTGACGGTTCTATCATCGTCCCCGAAGTGCTGCGAAAATATCTTGGCGGCATCGAAGTCATCGAAAAGAAATAATTTAAGAGGTCTGTGCGCCTCTTCTATATTATGTAAACCAAAAAAAGAAAGGAAGAAACCACAATGTCCAAAACACCCAAAAAGTCCCTTTGGAAGGAATTTACCGAGTTTGCCATTAAAGGCAACGCAATGGCGCTGGCTGTTGGTACTATCATCGGCGGTGCTTTCAGTACAATCACAAAAAGCCTGACAAACGACCTGATTATGCCTGTTGTGAACATTTTCCTTGGCGGCGCTGATTTCAGCGATCTGAAGATCGCTCTTCCCAGAATGCCCTGGGTTGAGCCTACATATGAGCTGGTTGTTAACGAGCTTGGAGAAGAAGTCCCCGTTTTGGTTCGGAATTATTTGACCGTCGGCAACTTTGTCTCTGCCGTCATCAATTTCCTGATTTTGGCCCTTGTTGTATTCTTCATCGTAAAAGGTGTCAACGCTCTGAGCGAGCTCGGCAAAAAAAAGGAAGAGCCTGTTGCAGAAGAGCCGCCCGCACCCCCTGCACCCTCTGCTGAAGAAGTACTGCTTACCGAGACCCGCGACCTGCTGAAATCAAAATAATTTTTCTTCGGGACGATGACATACGCATCGTCCCGAATTTTTTATTCCTGCCGCAAAAACCCTTTATTCTCTTTACAGCGCCGCCCTTTTACTGTAATATATCAAAAAGGAGGTGGTAGTCATGTTCCGCGACGCAAAAGCTGCATTAGAGCGCCTTGAAGCAGAGCTTCTGCAGGATGATGATGCAAACGACATCTGCTACGAAGCGCTTCCGGACGAACTTCTGGACGAAGCCGTGCTGGACAGCCTTTTAGAAGACACACAAAGAATCGGCAACGCAGAAAACGCCGCTTTATATAAAAACTATTCCAACGGCTACACAGCCTATAATGCCGACCGGACCGACGAAACGCCTGACGATTTAAGCGACGCGCTTTTAAATCCGCGCAGAGATCGTGTCATTACTGCGCTCTCCATCCTGGCGCTTATTTTACTATCGGGCATTTTAGGCGTACTGATCTGGATCTTACTGCTTTTTCGAGGTGTATTGGGATGATTGCAGAAAAAAGTCCCGTTGTAGGACGGTTTGCACCAAGCCCCTCCGGAAGAATGCATTTAGGAAACATCTATGCCGCTCTGATCGCATGGCTCTCCGTCCGCTCGCAGGGAGGCACGCTTGTCCTGCGGATGGAAGATCTCGACACACAGCGCTGCAACGAAGAAAACGCACGCCTTTTGCGGCAAGATCTTCAGTGGTTAGGGTTAGATTGGGATGCGGAAACGCCGCCGCAAAGCCAGCGAACAGACATTTATCAGCAATTTTTTGAAAAGCTATTATCACAGGATCTGTTATACCCCTGTTACTGCACCCGGGAGCAGCTCCACAGTGTAAATGCGCCACATCTTTCCGACGGCACATATGTCTATCCCGGCACCTGCCGATCATTGACTGCGCCACCTGAAAAAGCTTGCAGAACCCCCTCATGGCGCGTCAAGGTTCCTGACTGCACATATGTTGTTGACGATCTTTTACAAGATCGTTACATGCAAAATCTGCAGACGGACTGCGGTGATTTTATTGTAAAACGGTCCGACGGTCTGTTTGTCTATCAGCTTGCATGTACGGTTGACGACGGTCTTTCGGGCGTTACGGAGGTCGTTCGGGGCGCAGACCTGCTCAGCTCGACTCCGCGACAGATGTTTCTGCAGAAAGTACTGGGCCTTCCAAGACCAATCTACGGCCACGTCAGCATGCTTATTTCGCCTGACGGCAGAAGACTTAGCAAGCGCGACAAGGACCTGCACCTCGGTTGTCTTCGTCAGAAAATTTCTCCGGAGAAGCTGCTGGGCATTTTAGCCGGTACTTCCGGCATTACCCCCTCGCAAGCACCTGTCAGCGCAAAGGATCTTATTTCAGAGTTTTCCTGGAAAAAACTGAAAAAAGAGCCGATTCGTCTGAATCCTGCAATTTTTGACACCCCGTAACCTCTATATATCCCGGTTTTTACATAAATGCTTGCTTTTTATTTCTTTTTTCTTTATAATAATTCTTAATTTAATACTATAAGGAGAATGCATCATATGACAAAAAAGCCTGTTTTAGTTGTTATGGCCGCAGGTATGGGCAGCCGCTACGGTGGTCTTAAGCAGATCGACCCGGTCGGCAGTCATGGTGAAGCGATTTTAGACTATTCTCTGTACGATGCCCACGAGGCCGGTTTTAAAACAGCCGTTATTATCATTAAAGACGCCATTCGCAAGGATTTTATGGAGACTGTCGGTGCGCGGCTTGCCGCCTGCCCGATGGAAATCCGTTATGCCTTCCAGGAGCTTGACAAGATCCCTGCAGGTTATCAGATCCCCGAAGGCCGTGTAAAACCCTGGGGAACGAGCCATGCCATTATGTGCGCAAAGGACGAGATCGACGGCGCACCCTTTGCCGTTATCAACGCGGACGATTACTACGGAAAATCCGCTTTCCGCGTCATTTATGAATATCTTTGCAACGCCAGGGACACCGACATCATGGACTACTGCATGGTCGGCTATCTGCTCGGCAACACCGTTACGGATAACGGCTCAGTCGCCAGAGGCGTCTGCTGCACAGACAGCAACGGCTATCTGACCGACATCGTAGAACGTACAAGAATCGAAAAGCAGGCTGACGCTATCCGCTTTACAGAAGACGACGGCGCCTCCTGGACGGAGCTTCCTGCCGACACGATCGTTTCGATGAATATGTGGGGCTTCACGCCCAGCATTTTAGAGCAGCTTCGCCTGCAGTTCCCCGCGTTCTTAACGGAGCAAGTACCTGCAAATCCTGCAAAAGCAGAATTTTTGCTCCCCCGGTCTGTAGATCTTCTGCTGAAGGAGGGCAAAGCCTCTGTTACCGTCCTGCAGTCTGCCGATAAATGGCACGGTGTAACTTATGCAGCAGATAAGCCGCAGGTCGTTGCCGCGCTTCGCGAAAAGACCGAGCAGGGTCTGTATCCGGCTGGCGGTCTTTGGAAATAATCCCTTACATAGTCTTTCGGGGCGCTCTCTTTACAGAGAGTGCCCCGAATTTTTCTTTTTTACGGAAAATACAAATTGATATCTACCGCCCCGTCAATGCCAGGAACCTTCCCTTCACAGGTATACTGCCACATATCGACCCGATAAGGATATGTCATTTCATCTGTGTACATCGCCAGCCACAGACGGTAATCAAGCATTTCTTCCAGATACGTATGATTTTGCGACTGATTCGGATTAAAATACAGCATTGCTTCTTTTCCGACATCCTCTACCGTTTGACAGAACGCCAGTGCGCAATCCGTCATCGTGCGCGCATCCACATTGGCAGTGCGTGCCTGCTCATTTATATACTCCCAATCATACACGATCGGCATGTCCAGCTGCCATTCTTTTACAATATCAAGCGCATAGAGTGCTTCCTGCTTTGCTTCTTCCACACAAATCGCCTGTGAGAAGAAGTACGCGCCCACCTGCAAGCCTGCGGCTTTTGCGCCGGCATAGTTTTCCTGCGCAAGATCATCTGTGTAGAGCACACCTTCCTGTCCGTAGCCACGCCCGCCTACGCGGATCATTACAAATTGTATACCTGCTGCACGCACCTCGTCCCACCGGATCTGTCCCTGAAAGCTGGAAATATCGATCCCCAGGATGCTTTCTCCTGCCACGCAGGTCAAATAGTCTCCTTCGTATCGGAAATCCTCCGGCTTATACGGATTCGGGATAAACGGT
>JAZNNK010000134.1:0-6018 GCA_045580205.1 Faecousia sp. | reverse complement strand
GCTGGGCATATGACATTGGCTTTGGCGGTGTTGACCATGTTTTGGCTTCTAATAAGGATGTAAACATCTTTGTATTTGATACTGAGGTTTACTCCAACACCGGCGGACAGGCTTCTAAGGCTTCTAATATCGGTCAGGTTGCACAGTTTGCTGCTTCCGGCAAAGAAACAAAGAAGAAATCTCTCGCTGAGATTGCAATGTCTTACGGCTATGTATACGTTGCACAGATCGCTATGGGTGCTAACCAAGCTCAGACGATCAAAGCAATCTGCGAAGCTGAAGCATACAACGGACCTTCCCTCATTATTGGCTATGCACCCTGTGAAATGCACTCCATTAAGGGCGGCATGATGAACTGCCAGGCAGAAATGAAGAAGGCTGTTGACTGCGGTTACTGGAACCTGTTCCGCTTCGATCCTTCCAAGGAAACCGGCAAGTTTACACTTGACTCCAAGGCTCCCAAGGATGGATATCAGGAATTCCTGATGAACGAAGCTCGTTACAGCCGTCTGACGCGTGAGTTCCCTGAGCGTGCAACCGAGCTCTTCGCCAAGAACGAGGCTGCAGCTAAGGAGCGCTACGAGCACCTGCTGAAGCTTGTTGAAATGTACAAAGACTAATATCTAATCAATAACCGCCTCCATTTTGGAGGCGGTTATTATTTAAAAATGATCCGCCGAAAGAACATCGGCGGATCATTTTTTTACTTAATCTTGATTGTCTATATTTTTGTTGGATTCTTCCTCTGAAGTATTATTGTATTTAACAGACTTAAATCTTCGTTCAATCATGGGTGGTTGATCCTTTAATTTCTCCGGATCTATATTCTTATATTTGAGTCTTCTGTTCGTATATTCACGCAATATAGTATATATTACTGACACAGCAGGAATCATAAGGAACATTCCGGCAACACCCATCAGCTCACCACCTATGGCAACTGCAAAAAGGACCCACATACCGGACAGACCGATCGATGTGCCTACAACTCTGGGATAAATAAGATTATTCTCGATCTGTTGAAGGATAAGGAACATTACAACAAACCAAATTGCGAGCATCGGATCATCAACAAAAATTAAAAAAGCTCCTAAAATACATCCTGTCCATGCACCTACAACAGGTATAAACGCGGTAACCGCGACCAACACACTGACAAGCGGAATATATGGCATCCGGAAAATTCCCATTGCAACAGCAAATAAGGAGCCTAAGATACATACCTCAACACATTGGCCTGAAAGAAAATTCGAAAAGGTTGAATTTGTTAAACGAAGGATGCGTACTGCCTCATCAGACACACGTTCAGGAAGAAAGGCATACAAAAGTTTTCTGCCTTGTCTTGCAAGTGTTTCCTTCTGGAATAAACAATATAGCGCAAATACAATGGCAATCACAAAATTCACCATTGCGACAGCCGCACTGCCAAGCGCAGAAAAAGTGCTGCTGATAATCGCGGATATACTTGTTCCAACCATTGCAACAACACGTTGTACAAGTCCTGCCCAATCCAATTTTGCAATATCTGTGTTTTCGTTAATCCATTTTAAGAGCTCGGGATTATCTTCCAAAAACGCAAAGAATGCTGTTTCTAATTTAATCAGAAATGCATGTAATTTTGGAATAATGGATTGAATCGTTTGAATAAGCTGCGGAATCAGCAGCCAAAACACAAGTGCAAGGACCAGCATTACCGCAATCGAAGTGAGAATAATTGCAATAATCCGGCGAAGACTATTATTTTTTACTCCGTTAAGAAGCTTTTCAAATGCGCGCATCGGAACATTAAAAATAAATGCTAATGCCATACCAAGCGCAAACGGAGAAATAATCCCTGTGAAAACACCAAGAATCTGCATTACTTGCTGTGTTTCGTGAAGAATCCAATATAATACAATACATGCTGCAACGACCAAAAATATATTCCTGATTGTTTTCTTATTCAAATCAAACACGAACATTCTCCTTCCGTATCTGTAAATCTCAAAAACCAGCCAATGTGCTTTTATAAGTATTCTATTAATATTTTAATGTTTTTAACACTTCCTGTCAAGGAGGCATATTTTGTTTTCTAACATCATAAGTTTTTCACGGTAGCACACTGCAGGGAGGAGAATAAATGCCAGATCTGATTGAGCACCGTGCGTGCAAACTAGCAGTGTACATGATTGAAACCGGCGCAACCGTCCGGACTGCAGCAAAACATTTCGGGATATCAAAATCAACGGTACATAAAGATCTTTCGCAAAGATTACCGAGGTATAATAATGTTCTATACAAGCAAGTAAGAAAAATTCTTGATAAAAATAAAGCACAACGACATATTCGGGGAGGAATGGCAACCCGAATGAAATACCAATCAAAAAACAGTCAATAAAAATGCGGCCCAATTGCTATTGCATTGGGCCGCATTTTTATAAATCATCAGCATCCTGCACAGGTATCTCAGTTGGATCGTTTGGTCGACCAGTATAACTTCCAAAAGGGTCAATATTATCCTTTTTAATAGTATTTTTCTTCATAAATAACACCCCTGTAATATATTCTACATTTTTTGTTCATATATTCTTACTGTTTGCAATTGGTTATATTTAATGATATACTCACAAAAGGAGGTGCATTCAAATGTTCGATGTTACACTAATCACAGTTGGAAAATTAAAAGAAAAATTTTATATTGACGCATCGTCTGAATACGAAAAGAGACTAAGGCGTTTCTGTAAACTCAAAATTGTTGAATTGCCTGAATCCCGCCTGCCAGACTCCCCTTCCCATGCTGAAATAATAAACGGGTTGGAAAAAGAGTCAGAAAGTATTATTCAAAAAATACCGAAGGGATCCTGGCTGTGCATTCTTACTCCAGAAGGTGAAATGCTGTCTTCAGAAGCGCTTGCAAATAAACTTCATAATATTAAAACATCTGGAAAAGGGAGTATATGTTTTTTGATCGGTTCTTCTTTCGGGATCTCTGATAGAATTAAATCCATTGCAGATCACAAATTATCCATGAGTCCCATGACATTTCCATATCATTTGGCGCGCATCATGTTCCTGGAGCAATTATACCGTGCTGAATCAATTCAAAACGGAGGTAAATACCATAAATAAAACCGACCGGTAAACCGGTCGGTTTTTTGATATTAGTTATTAGCGTTCTTATTACGTTTTTCAGCCTTTGCTTTAGCCTTTGCTTCCTGCGCTTTCTTTGCTTCGGCCTTCGCATTCTCTACCGCTGTTTCATTGCTGGAGATTGCCCACTTAGCCATTTCGATACGGACCTGATCTGCGCTTGTTTCGATAACGATCTTATCGTCCTTTACATTAACCACTGTACCAATAATGCCGCCGATTGTTGTGATCTTATCACCCGTCTTAACAGAAGAACGCATATTCTCTGTTTCTTTTTTGCGCTTATTTTCCGGACGGATCAGCATGAAATAAAATACCGCAACCATAACAACAAGCATTATGATTGTAGAAACCATGCTTCCGCCCGCGCCATTACCTGTATCTGTTAAAAAGTATAACATAGTGTTGCTCCTTTAATTTTGTTTTTACTATTATATCATCGATGGAATAAATTGCAAGTAAAATTTAGATCCTTCTTGATAAACGTTGAGAATATTTTTCCCTGAACTGCTCAAATGTGTCTGTATCGATTGCATCGCGAATTTTTTCCATCAACTTGTTATAGAAATACAAATTATGCATCACAGAAAGTCTCATCGCAAGCATCTCTCCAGCGACAAAAAGATGCCTGATATATGCCCTGCTGTATCTTTGACATACAGGACAGTCGCATTCTGGATCAATAGGATTAGTATCAAACTGATACTTTGCATTTTTAAGATTAATTGCCCCGTCCCAAGTAAACAATCTTGCGTGTCTTGCATTTCTGGCAGGCATAACACAATCGAAGAAATCAACGCCCCGCGCAACGGCTTCAATAATATTCGACGGTGTACCAACACCCATCAGATATCGAGTTTTGTTGGTTGGCATGTGCGGCTCGACTGCATCAATAATATCATACATCTGCTCTGATGTTTCTCCGACTGCAAGCCCGCCGATCGCATAACCCGGAAGATCTAACTCTGCAATTTTCTTCATATGATCAACACGGATGTCTGTATATGTTCCTCCCTGATTGATTCCCCAGAGCTGCTGTGATGGATTAATAGTATCAGGAAGCGCAGTAAGTCTTTGATGCTCTGTCTTGCATCTTTGCAGCCACCGGTATGTGCGATCTATGCTGTCCTGAACATATTTACGCGGAGCCGGATTTTCAATACATTCATCAAACGCCATACAAATATCCGATCCAAGATTTGATTGGATCTGCATACTCTCTTCCGGTCCCATAAATATCTTCCGACCGTCTATGTGTGATGAAAACTGCACACCCTCTTCGGTAATTTTTCTTAATGACGATAAGGAAAATACCTGAAAACCACCCGAATCTGTCAGGATTGGTCCATCCCAGGTCATAAATTTATGCAATCCACCGCATTGTTTAACAAGTTCATCTCCCGGTCGCAGATGAAGATGATAAGTATTACTCAATTCGACCTGACAACCGATTTTTTTAAGATCAGCTGCACTGAGTGCACCTTTAATAGCAGCCTGTGTGCCAACATTCATAAAAACAGGTGTTTGAACAGTGCCATGCGCACAGGTAAATACACCTCTTCTCGCCTTCCCATTCGTCTTGATTAATTCAAACATTGTAGATCTCACTTTCTATTATAAGACAAGCATAGCATCGCCAAACGAAAAAAATCTATATTGTTCCTCAACAGCATTTCTGTAAGCATTCAAGACATGATCTTGTCCTGCAAACGCAGATACAAGCATGACTAATGTGCTTTCCGGCAGATGAAAATTTGTAACCAGTGCATCCATCGCCTTAAATTGATAGCCTGGATAAATAAAAATATCTGTCCATTTGCTTGATGCTTCAAATGTACCGTCATCATTAACCAACGATTCCAGCGTGCGACATGATGTCGTTCCTACACATACGATCCGTCCACCGGATAAACGCGTCTGGTTAAGGACTCTTGCCGTCTCATCATTTATCATACATAATTCAGCATGCATATGGTGATCTGTTATTTCATCAGTTTTTACCGGACGAAATGTGCCGAGTCCAACATGAAGCGTAACAAAAGCAATCTTTATACCCTTCTGGCGGATCTTATCTAAAAGTTCATCTGTAAAATGAAGTCCTGCAGTCGGGGCAGCAGCGGAACCAATATGGCGCGAATATACTGTTTGATATCTCTGCTGATCCGACAGCTCTTCTTTTATATAAGGCGGAAGCGGCATCTTTCCAAGACGTTCCAATACTTCCAGGAATATACCGCTATACCGAAAGCGAACAATACGATTTCCGTCATCCAGAACATCCGTAACAACAGCCAAAAGTTCTCCATTACCAAAGGAGACCTCCTGCCCTTTTGTAAGCTTTTTACCGGGCCTTGCGAGACATTCCCATTGGTCATCTCCTAAATCACGCAATAGCAACAGCTCTGCCGCACCACCGGTACGACGGCATCCAAGCAACCTTGCAGGCAACACACGTGAATCATTCATAACCAAACAATCACCGGGAGCAAGATAATTAAAAATGTCATAGAAATGACGATGTTCAATTTCACCGCTTTTACGATCAAGTATCATAAGACGCGATTCATCTCTTTTTTTTAGCGGTGATTGCGCTATTAGATTTTCCGGCAGATCATACCAAAAATCATGGGTTTTCAAAACAAATCCTCCATATCGACGAAGATATTGCATCATTACATTTAAGTATAGACTATCTGTGCGTTTTTTGCAACACGCAAATGCTGTTATATCAGCATAGATTGGTCTGGAGGTATCAATTATGAAGCATAATCTTTTTAGCGGGGCTTGCACTGCATTAGTTACTCCATTTTTAAACGGAGAAGTCAATTATCCAATGCTGGAACAGCTGCTCAGGCGCCAGATAGACGCAGGAATCAAGGCTGTAGTTAT
>JAZNNK010000133.1:0-4526 GCA_045580205.1 Faecousia sp. | reverse complement strand
CGATCAGGGGGTCATTGATTGCGTCCCATACCTGAACGACAACCAGGAGCAGAGAGTACCAAAGACCCATGCCCATAACCTGTGTCCAGAACAGTGCCATTGTACCCTTAAGAGCAAAGCTCATGTTACAACCCAGATCGCCTGCCGCATACGCCACGGAATCACGGATGCCAAACTTACGGTATCCGTTGGCATCCAAAGTAGGTGCCTTTTTTGCCATTGTTATTTCCTCCTTATTTTTTACGGGTCAGACCCGTACCAATCTATTGCAATTATACAAGAATAATACATTCATAAAAAGCGACAAAATGACACTTTTGAGACACCTGTTTAAAATTTATTCATACACATTTTTGTTACATATCACCAAAAATGCTTGATTAAATTCCATAATTTGTTATATTATATTGTAGAGTCATTCGAGGAGGACAAGCTATGTATAAGCTTTGTAAAACTGAACAATCCGCCAGCCGGCAACGCGAGCTTGAAAAAGGGCTTTTTGAGGAGCTGCTGGTTACACGCTACGAAGATATTACCGTTAGCGGTCTTTGTGAGAAAATGAACATCCCGCGCAAATCCTTTTACAGATACTTTTCCAGCAAGGACGGCGCGCTGTACGCGCTGCTTGACCATACCATGCTGCAGTTCTTCTCCGACGGATTCCGCAGTGCAAAAGCAGGCACCGCTCTCGGAGATCTTCAGCAATTCTTCTTTTTCTGGCACGAGCACCGCAATTTGCTCAGTGCTTTAGACCGCAGTCAGCTCAGCGGCATTATGATCGAGCGCGCGACTATACTTGCCCGACGCGAAAGACTCATGCCGATGCGCATGCAAGGCTGGTCATCTGAACTTCAGGAGCTCGCCCTATCCTTTGCGGTATGCGGTCTGATCTCAATGGTCTTTCAGTGGCACCGGCAGGGCTACAGACTGTCTGTCAATGAATTGACAAGCATTGCGATTACAATGCTGACAAAGCCTCTTGTCAACGTATAGCCGTACCGGAAACGCAATCTCTTGGGCTGATGCCGTATTCAGAGCGAAACGCCCGGTAAAAACTTGCGTAATCTGAAAAACCGCAGTTTCTGCAAACCTGTCCGGCAGACTCTCCCGCCGACAGCATCTGCCGCGCCATCAAAAGCCGCCGCATCATAATATAGCGGTAAACGCTGACCCCCACCTCGCGCGTAAATGCGTGCGACAGGTGGTACTTACTTACATAAAACTGACCGGCGATGCTCTCAAGCGACATGCTCTCGCTGATATGCATACCAATGTAATTAAGCGCCTGCTGCACAAGCGGTGATAGCTGTTCCGTTTCCTCCTGACGGCTATCTGTATGCAGCGCCATTCTGTTCAGCTGCACCATAAGCTGTAAAAACAATCCGTAGGATGACAGCTCACTGCCGAACTCTTTGCTGTAAAATTCGCGTACCAGCTCTGCCATACGCGCCGTCAAAACCGAGCGTTCTGATGCCGCAGGGCGAATCAGGTGCGTATGCGCCGGATGTGTCGTATCAAAACATCTGCTGAGCGTACATTCCGAAGATCCCAGTCCTTCCAGATATTCGCGGTTGATCCAGATGACGATCCTCTCATAATTTTTCTGCCCCGGTTCGATCATGGGTCTGTGCAGCTCCAAGGGGTTAATCAGCAGCAAATCCCCTGCCTGCATGCGGATAATGCGTCCGTCTACCCAATATTCCACCGCACCGTTGAGCAAATAATATACTTCATAAAAATCATGGTGATGCACCTCGACTGTATTTGCACGGGGCTCCCGATAATGAAAAACTTCAAAGGTATCCCTCTGCATCGTCTGTCGGGGATCAAACCTCTGCGATTTTTCCCGCATAAAATCACCTCACACATAGTATACAGCAACTTTAACAATATTTCAAGCAATGAACGCAATTTATATTGCATTTACATATGATATACTTATTTTGTCAATAACCGTCCGGCAATACATAGACGGTATAATATTGAAAACACAGTTTACTGTGTTTTTAAAGTAAAACGGAGGAAAAAATATGCCAATGCAAATGGGTTTCCGTTGGTACGGCGAAGGCAACGACAAGATTAAGCTCAGCGATATCAAGCAGATTCCCGGTGTAACCAGCATTGTCTGGGCTCTGCACCACAAAATGCCCGGTGAGATTTGGGAAATTTCCGAGATTGCCGAGGTAAAACGTCAGCTTGACGAATACGACTTTAACATGGATGTAGTCGAGTCCGTCAACGTCCACGACGATATTAAAATAGGTCTGCCTACACGCGATATGTACATTGAAAATTACAAGCAGTGCATCCGCAATCTGTCCAAATTTGGTGTTAAGGTTATTTGCTATAACTTTATGCCGATTTTTGACTGGACCCGTTCAAACCTTTTCCATCCTGTAGGCGACGGCTCAACTGCCCTGTTCTACGAAAAGGGCATGATTCAGGATGATTACAATGCAATGGCCAAATATATTTTGGATTTTACGGAAAAATATAACATGTCCTTCCCCGGCTGGGAACCTGAGCGTATGGCAAAGCTCGATCAGCTGTTTAAGGATTACGCCGGTGTGGATCACGAAAAGTTATGGGCTAACCTGAAATACTTCCTCGAAGCCATTATGCCTGTCTGTGAGGAATGCGATGTCAAAATGGCTATCCACATGGACGATCCCCCCTGGGATATCTTTGGACTGCCCCGTCTGCTGATCAATGAAGAAAACATTGACCGTTTCCTGAAGATGGTGGACAACCCCTACAACTGTCTGACGCTCTGCTCCGGCAGTCTGAACGCTGACCCCAATAACAACGTTGCAAACATTGTACGCAAACACTGCGACCGGATCGCATTTGCCCATATCCGTAACGTCAAGCACTTCCCCAACGGCGACTTCTCAGAAGCAAGCCACCGCGACTGCGACGGCGATACCGGCATTTTGGACATTCTCAAGGCATATCACGACTGCGGCTACGAAGGCTATATCCGCCCCGATCATGGCCGCCATCTGTGGGACGAAGGCCCCGGCAACGTCCGCCCCGGCTACGGTTTGTACGACCGCGCGCTTGGCATTATGTACATGCTGGGTGTATGGGATATGCTTGATAAACTCAGTGGAAAATAATTAAAATACCATAATCAATTTACAGGAGGAATTTATCAAATGGAAAAGAATGTACTCAACACCGACCTGTCCGGCAAGGTTGCCGTTGTAACCGGTGCCGGCGGTGTGCTCTGCAGCAACTTTGCCAAAGTACTGGCTCGTGCCGGTGCCAAGGTTGCTCTGCTGGACTTAAACCTCGAGGCTGCACAGAAGTTTGCTGACGAGATCGTTGCGGAAGGCGGTGTCGCCAAGGCATACTCCTGCAACGTTCTTGATAAGGACATCTGCGAAGATGTTGCCCAGAAGGTCATGGCTGACCTTGGCAAGTGCGATATCCTTATCAATGGTGCCGGTGGTAACAATCCCAGAGCGATCACCGATAAGGAATACTACGAACTGGGCGACCTGGAAAACCCCGAACTGAAGAGTTTCTTCAGCATGGACCCCTCCGGTGTCGGCTTCGTATTCAACCTGAACTTCCTCGGAACACTGATCCCCTCTCAGTCTTTTGTAAAGCAAATGGTCGGCCGTGAGGGCTGCAACATTCTGAACATCTCTTCCATGAGCGCATTCAGCCCCCTGACCAAAACTCCTGCTTACTCCGCAGCAAAGGCTGCCATCTCTAACTTCACCGCATGGATGGCTGTGCACTTCTCCAAAGTCGGCATTCGCGTGAATGCGATCGCCCCCGGCTATTTCTCTACCGCACAGAATAAGACCCTTCTGTGGAATGCCGACGGCACACCGACTGCCCGTACCGGCAAGATTTTAGCTGCCACACCGATGGGTCGTTTTGGTGAAGCCGAAGAGCTCAATGGCGGTCTGCTGTTCCTGCTTAACAACGAAGCTGCCGGCTTCATTACCGGTGTTGTCCTTCCCATTGACGGTGGTGTCAACGCTTATTCCGGTGTATAACAAACAAATTAAAGGAGATTAAAAATTATGGCAAAGATTATTACCTTCGGTGAGTTGATGCTCCGTCTGCAACCTTATAACTATGAGCGTTTCGTGCAGTGCGATCATGTAGAATTTACCTTCGGCGGCGGTGAAGCCAACGTCGCCGTCTCCCTGGCAAACTACGGCATGGACGCTGCTTATGTAACAAAGCTTCCCACCCACTCCATTGGTCAGGCTGCCGTCAACTCCCTGCGTCGCTACGGCGTCGACACCTCCAAGATCGTTCGCGGCGGTGATCGCGTTGGTATTTACTTTAACGAGAAAGGCGCTTCTCAGCGCGGTTCTGTCTGCATTTATGACCGTGCACATTCTGCAATTCAGCAGGCGCAAGCTTCCGACTTTGACTGGGATGCCATTTTTGAAGGCGCTGAGTGGTTCCACTTCACCGGCATCACTCCGGCACTCGGACCGAATCTTGTAGAGATCTGCAAGGATGCAAAGTCGGATCGTAGCCATGTCGTTCTGTGAGCC
>JAZNNK010000132.1:0-8358 GCA_045580205.1 Faecousia sp. | reverse complement strand
CTACATATTATTTGTTTTATCATGGGAAGCAGCTGCAACTGCAGCGCAATATACTTCTTTTGCGCTTGCGAACTGAAGAGTTTTTGCACATTCTGATAAGCTCGCACCGGTGGTGACGATATCATCAAGTAGAAGAATTCGCTTGCCTTCGACAAGTGCAGGATCTGTAACACGGTACGCGCCTAAGACGTTTGCCCGTCTTTGCGCAGCACCCTTGATTCCGGATTGCGGAGGGGTGTGCCGAATTTTCTTAAGAAGTTTTACCGGTGTTATGCCTAACTCTTTCCCAACGGCATCAGCAATCAGTTCTACCTGATCGTAGCCGCGTTTAAGCCTTCTGAGCGAACTGATAGGGATCCATGTCAGTACATCTGTTGCAGGAAAGTCTGTTTTGGAAAGGTGGTTGGCCAGAAGTCGGCCATAAACCTGCGCATAGCTCCGTTTGTTAAAGAACTTAAAACGAAGCAGGCTTTTTCTTGCATTATCCTTATAATACCACATAGCTGTCCAACCTGCAACAAAAGGAATTTTAAATTTTACTTTATATTGCAGAGTATCCGTTCGGCAGGTGTGGCACAGGTCGGTTTCCTCATGTGTAAGAATCTTTGCACATAGTGTGCATTTTGGTGGAAACAGAATATTAAAAAGATAGTGAAACAACGGCTATACTCCTTTTCCCTGAAGACGCAGCTTCAGACCGGTGTATCGTCGGCTTGTACGGACATTTTCTGTCATGGCTGCGACGGTATCTTCTCTGCCAACGATGATCATCAGGTCCCTTGCCCGTGTAATTGCAGTATAAAGGATGCTTCTGTTTAGCAGATATGCAGAGCTGTTCCATGCAGCAAGAATTACAGCGCGATACTCACTGCCCTGACTCTTGTGGACGGTCATGGCGTAGGCAGGCTCCAACTCGTTGAGCTGCGTAAAATCATATTCTGCTATACGGTCGTCAAAAAGCACAGTCATCAGCTGGGCCTGGTTATCAATCTCTACAATTTCACCGATATCGCCATTAAACATGCCCGCACCAATGGCGGTGCCGTCAGTTGTCTTCCAAAGGATATCATAATTATTGCGGATTTGCATGACACGGTCGCCTTCACGGAAAACGAAGTCGCCAAACTGTTTTTCTTTTTTGTCTGACGAAGGTGGGTTTAGATGTGTCTGTAATAATTTGTTCAGGCAGACGGTTCCTGTACCGCCTTTTTTGGTAGGAGTAAGGACCTGAATCTGTTCCGGTAATATTCCCATGTTATTTGGAAGCCGTGTCGAACAAAGACCTGTAATGAGCTGTCCGACATGCTCTTCTGAGCGGGCAGGCAGGAAGAAAAAGTCGTTTTTTACGTCCCGAAGGTCCGGCATCTGACCGTGATTAACACGGTGTGCATTCATAACGATCAGACTTTCCTGCGCCTGACGGAAGATATCCGTTAAACGCACACAGGGAAGCATCTGGCTCCGGAGTATATCACAGAGGGGAAAACCTGGTCCGACAGGCGGAAGCTGATCCGGATCTCCGACTAAAATGATGCGGCATTTTGGGGGGATGGCGCGCAGCAATTTGTCCATAAGCTGAATGTCGACCATAGACATTTCATCAATGATTACTGCGTCAGCCTTTAAAGGATTGGATTCATCTCTTGCGAAAAACAGATTGCCGGTGTGCGGATCAATACCGGCCTCTAATAGCCTGTGGATCGTTGACGCATCGCGACCGGTGATCTCTGTGATTCGCTTGGCAGCTCTGCCGGTAGGCGCGGCAAGTAGACAAGTAAGATTCATTTGATCAAAAAGAGAAAGGATGCCGTTGACGATCGTAGTTTTTCCTGTTCCCGGACCGCCTGTAATCAACAGAAGTCCTGCAGTGGCGGCTTCTGTAATGGAGCGTTCCTGCTGTGGTGAATATTCAAAACCGCATCGGGAGGATGCGTTTTTAAGAAGTTTTTTTAGATTTGCGGGTGTAGAAAAGGATAATTGCGCATGCGCAAGCAGTTTGCGTGCACAATATATTTCTGCCAAATACAGCTCAGGCAAATAAATAATATCTATTTGAGCCAGACAGTCAGGTATAATCTGCTCAGCGGCTATCAGACGCGATATGCCCTGAATAACAATTTGCGTATCAACTGTTAATAACTGTGCTGCAGCGCAAATCAGCTTTTCTTTTGGCAGAAAGGCGTGTCCTGCGGAAAGATTGTGCCGCAATTCAAACAGTATGGCAGAGTCTATGCGCCGGACGTCATCGCCGGATACACCCATTTCAATTGCAAACCGGTCAACTGCGCCAAACGGAGCGTCCAGTCCTTCTTCCATCAGCAGATACGGGTCATCACAGAGAAGATCAATGGTGTTTTCTCCGTAGCGCTTATATACCTTGACAGCCAGATCTGACGGCAGATGGTGGACCGCAAAAAATTCCATTAGATGCCGGATGCCGAATTGCATTCGGAAAGCTTCGCCAATTGCCTGCGCTTTGGTGGCAGAGATGCCGGGGACTTCTGCAAGCAAATGAGGCTGCTGCTCAATTATGGTCAAAGTGCGGTCGCCAAAATGTGCGACGATTCTTGCGGCTATTTTTGGACCAATGCCCTTAATGATCCTGCCAGACAGATAGTTTTGGATCTCAATTGCAGTTTGCGGCATCAATCTTTCTAAAAATTCTGCTTCAAACTGCCGTCCGTAGCTGGCATGGTTGTTCCATTTTCCGGTAACCATAAGACGTTCGCCGACGGCAGGCAGGGGGATTGTGCCGACAACAGTAACGAGTTGGCCGTCTTCACAGCGAAGACGCAGTACAGAATAACCGTTTTCGTAGTTTTGATATATAATGGCAGCGACTGTGCCCTGAAGAATTTCCATATCCATGTGGCTATGACCTTTCAGCCGAAATTTTCATTTGCAATATTCAATAAGAAATAATTGTATATAATATATTTTACAATATTTTATCGAGATTGAAAAGCTTTTTATAGAATCTTTTTAAAAATATGGTATTTAGAAGATGGCTTTTCTTAGTACACGCAGGATGCCAATTAACAAAATATGTATTTACAATTTTTATATTGTTGGATATAATAAATTTAGCTTTATTGTATGTCGAAGTCAGGAGGGTATAACAGTGAAAAACATTAGTATGATTGTTTGGCTTACACAGTTAGGACTCTCCGTTGCAATCCCGCCGGCTGGCTTTGTGTTGCTGGCTGTGTGGCTCCGGCGGACGTTTGATTGGGGTAATTGGGTCATTATTGTTGCGGTTGTTCTTGGTGTTATTTGTGCATTGGATGGTTTGCGTGTTTCGCTAAAGACGATGAATCGTATAGCAAAGGAAGATCAGGAGCCGCCGGTCAGCTTTAATGAACATGACTGATTTTGGAGGGAATATGGATTCGAGAAAAGTCGTATTTTCGCAAACCGGTATTGTTGCGCTTGGGCAAGTTATATGTATAGGTGTAATGATCGGCATATATGCGCTGCTTGGGCGTTTTGATTATACGGTCTTACTTGGCGCAATTGCAGGTGCGGCTGTATCCGTGATCAATTTCTTTTTTATGGCATTGGCGATCACTTTAGCGACGGATAAGGCACAGCAACAGGATGTTAAGGGAGGAAAAGCAATGATCCGCTCATCGTATTTGATCCGCATCATACTGATGCTGCTGATATTGGTTGCTTTTGCAAAGAGCGGATATTTTAACGTTCTCGCGTTGCTGCTTCCACTGGCATTTGTCAGACCGATCCTGACAGTTGCTGAATTTTTCAGAAAGACAGGTGTAGATAGCAAATGAGCATCGATGTAACCGGCGCTTATATTTATTTTACTATTCCGGTTTTTGGCGGCATCCATGTAACGCAGACGATGCTCTCGTGCCTTTTGGTAACGGTGTTTTTATGCACCGCAGGCGCTGCTTTGGGGCGGAATTTACACAGAAGACCGGATGGTAAGCAGGTCCTCGTAGAAAAAGGCATTTCTCTGATTTACAATATGGTGGTTGAAACAATGGGCGAGCATAATGCACATTGGATGCCGTTTATCTGCACACTTTTTTTAAGCAGCATTTGTGGGTCGTTGATCGGTATGACTGGCTTTCTGCGTTCAACGACGGCAGACCTCAGCACTACGATCACCTGGGCGTTGATGGTCAGCGCGATCATCTGGTATCATAATATCAAAAACATGGGTTTTTTCGGATGGTTGAAGGGCTTTACAGAGCCAATCGCAGTTATGACGCCTATGAATATCATTTCTGAGATCGCACAGCCGGTGTCGCTTGCGTTCCGTCATTGTGGCAATGTTGCCGGCGGCGGTGTCATCACCGCGATTTTATATATTGCGCTGTCCGGTGCGTCTGCGCTTTTGCTCAACGCACTTTCTCAAACGGTAATCATACCGGTTCTTCTGCTGGTGATTGCAATTGCGGTTTTTTTATATGCACAGAAGCATTTTAAACTTGTATTGCGCATTTTTGCAATTGTAATAGGTGTCATCTCAGTCTTGGGTGTTCTTCAGGCGCTTGACATTTTATCAGGTGTGCCGATTCTTTCTTTAGGAGTCCCGGCAGTTTTGTCTGTGTATTTTGATTTGTTTTCCGGCTTTATTCAGGCACTTGTATTTAGTCTGCTGTCAATGGTA
Source organism: Faecousia sp. (assembly GCA_045580205.1). Classification (GTDB taxonomy): domain Bacteria; phylum Bacillota; class Clostridia; order Oscillospirales; family Oscillospiraceae; genus Faecousia. The sequence goes on along the minus strand of JAZNNK010000132.1, from coordinate 3,725 downwards.
TATATTGCCGGCGCATGTCCGCCGCCAGCAGAGAAAACTATGTAAAAGGTAATTTTATATAAAATTAAACTCAGGAGGAAAAGGATTATGGATTTAGGGTATGCAATTTTGAAGGCTGGCTGTGCAATCGGTGCCGGTCTGTGTATGGGTATCGGTGCAATCGGCCCCGGCGTTGGCGAAGGTAATGCTGTCGGCAAGGCACTTGAGGGCATGGCACGTCAGCCTGAGACGGCAGGTACGCTGCGTACGAATATGATCCTTGGTTGCGCAATTACAGAGACGACCGGCATCTATTCGCTGATTATTGCTATACTGATTATGTTTGCTATTAACTGATCTGCTTTCACTGTGCGAAGGAAGGGAGAGAGCAGAAGTGAGATTTGAAGATTTTATCGGCGTAAATTTCTGGACTGCTCTGTTTACACTGCTGAATTTCCTGCTTGTCTTTTTCGTGTTAAAAAAGTTTCTTTACGGTCCTGTTATGAAAATGATTCAGACCAGACAACAGGAGATTGATGATTTATACGATTCTGCCGGAAAGGCAAAGGCTTCGGCGGAAGCAATGGAGGCAGAGCTTCAAAAAAAGCTTTCTGCGGCTGCGGATACGAGTGAAAAGCTCGTGAAAGAGGCCGTTGCGCGTGGACAGAGCAGGGAAGAAGAAATTATCCGTAAGGCAAATATAGATGCAGAAGCGATTCGTACCAAGGCGGCTGCAGATATTGCCCGGGAAAAGAAAAAAGCTATCTCTGAGGCGAAAAACGAAATTGCGGATATTGCCGTAGGGATTGCCGAGAAGGTGATCGGCCGTGAGCTGACAGATGACGATCAGCATAGATTGATCGACCATTTTGTCGATGAATTGGGTGAGCAGTTATGACACAAGTCGGTATTGTCTACGGAGCATCTTTGTATGATCTTGCAAAAGCAGAGACGCTGACAGATGAGATAATGCGTCAGATGCAAGTGTTGCAGGATGCGTTTTCGCAGGAACCTGCTTTTTTGCGTTTGCTTTCGTCTGCTAATCTGGCGAAGCAGGAGCGTTGTCAGGTTCTTGACGATAGCTTTCGGGGGAAAGTGCATCCCTATTTACTGAATTTTATGAAAATTCTTGTTGAAAAGGGATATGTGCGGTATTATTTTGATTGCTGCAGAGCGTACCGTGAGCGATACAATGATGATCATGGTATTTTGCCGGTGTGCGCTGTTAGCGCAGTACCCCTGCGGGATGAGCAGATAAGTAAGCTTGAAAACATACTTGGAAAGATGACCGGGAAAACTGTACAGCTTGAAAATCGGACCGATCCGAAATGCTTGGGTGGTGTCCGTCTGGATTATGATGGAAAGCGTGTAGATGCAACAGTAAAGACCCGCATCAGTGAAGTGCACGCAATGTTAGGCAACATGATGCTCTGATGGAGGAAAACAGGAACACTATGGAATTAAGACCTGAAGAAATTACAAAGATTATCCGTAGTCAGATTAAAAATTACGAGGCAAAACTTGTGCAGAGTGAGACCGGCGTGGTCATTCTTGTCGGAGATGGAATTGCCAGAGTGTCGGGGCTTGATAACTGCATGGCAGGTGAGCTTGTCGAGTTTGAAAACGGGGCATATGGAATGGCGCTGAATCTGGAAGAGGATACAGTTTCTATTGTCATTTTGGGCTCGGATAAGGGGATTAAAGAAGGCGATGTAGTCCGCCGCACCTGCAAGGTTGTATCTGTTCCGGTGGGAGAAGGTATGATCGGCCGCGTTGTCAATGCACTTGGAGAACCGATTGACGGAAAAGGTGCTGTTGCCGCATCGGAATATCGCCCGATCGAATGTGCGGCACCGGGTATTATTGAGCGAAAGCACGTCAGTGTGCCGCTTCAGACTGGTATCAAGGCAATCGATGCGATGATTCCTATCGGACGCGGGCAGAGAGAATTGATCATAGGCGACCGCCAGACAGGAAAGACAACGATTGCAACGGATACGATTCTGAACCAAAAAGGCAAAAATGTTCTTTGTATCTATGTTGCTATCGGGCAGAAACGTTCTACGGTTGCACAAATCGTTAACAATTTAACGCTTGGGGGCGCAATGGATTATACGGTCGTTGTTTCAGCGACTGCGTCTGAGCTTGCGCCTATGCAGTATATTGCACCTTATACCGGTTGTGCGATTGGTGAATACTTTATGTATCAAGGCAGAGACGTGCTTGTCATCTATGATGATTTGAGCAAGCATGCAGTTGCGTACCGCGCGATCTCGCTGCTGATCCGTCGGCCGCCGGGACGTGAGGCTTATCCGGGGGATGTTTTTTACCTGCATTCACGTCTTTTAGAGCGTGCTGCGCAGCTAAGTGATGCGCTTGGCGGCGGCAGCCTGACGGCATTGCCGATCATAGAGACGCAGGCGGGAGATGTTTCTGCCTATATACCGACCAATGTCATATCTATTACGGACGGACAGATCTTTTTGGAGACGGAGCTGTTTAATGCCGGCATTATGCCTGCGGTAAATCCGGGTATTTCTGTGTCGCGTGTCGGTGGTGATGCACAGATCAAGGCGATGAAGAAGGTTGCCGGTTCACTGAAGCTTCTGTATTCACAGTACCGAGAGCTGCAAAGCTTTGCACAGTTTGGCTCTGATCTCGATGCAGACACCAAAGCGCGGCTTGCGCTTGGTAAGCGGATTGTGGCAGTATTAAAGCAGAAAAATAATGCGCCGGTAGAGGCGGCACAGCAGGTATGTATCCTATATGCTGTTATTGGCGGGTATCTGAATGATGTGGATGTGGATTCCATACCGGAATTTGAAAGACGTTTAGCAGAGTTTTTGGAAAATCGATACGAAAACATTTTGAACACGATCCGGCAGACGGGAAAACTGGAGCAGGAAACAGAGGATGCGCTGAAAGCCGCGCTGAAGGAAATGCTGGCCCAGTGGTTACCTGCATAGTAAGAAAGGAGGCAGATCATGGCTGGTGTTTCGTCCAAGGAGATAAAAAATCGCATACGCAGCATGGAGTCCACCAGGCAGATCACAAAGGCGATGGAAATGGTCGCTGCCTCCAAACTACGTAAGGCACAGACGCAGGTTCTTTCCTCCCGACCTTATTTTGAGACACTTTATTCGACGATTCATGATATCATTGCATCAAACAGAGATTTTTCTTCCCCGTATCTTTCCGGTCGTCCTGTCCGCAAAACAGCTTATATTGTAATTGCCGGCGATCGGGGACTTGCGGGGGGATATAACAGCAATCTGTTAAAATTGGTTTTGTCCGAAATGGCAGATAAGGAAGCACTTGTATTGCCGATTGGTAAAAAAGCAGTTGATTATCTTCGTGCGCGCAATGTTCCGTTGATGACGTTGTGTTATAGTGATGCAGAGGAAATTACACTTGGCGACTGTTTTACGATTGCAAAGCAAATCACACGGTCATTTTTACAGGAGCAGATTGATGAGGTGTTTCTGGCATACACCAATTTTGTGTCTGTTCTGACACAGACACCGTCGTGTATACGCCTGCTTCCGCTGATGCGGCAGCAGACAGATGCGCAAAAAACAGTGCAAAGTGATATCCTGTATGAGCCGGATTCCGTATCAGTATTTGATGCGATCGTTCCGGAGTATTTGGGAGGAATTCTGTACGGTGCAATGTGTGAAAGCCGTGCAGCAGAACAGGCATCAAGAAGGACTGCGATGGATGCGGCCACGCAAAATGCTGATGAAATG
>JAZNNK010000131.1:0-5365 GCA_045580205.1 Faecousia sp. | reverse complement strand
TTCGCAAATGATACCTGTAACCTTCAAGCAGATCGCCTCCTGTGAAAAAATTTTCCATTTAGGACTTGAGAAATCTGACAGGATATTATAGAATATCAATGAGTATGATTATTTTATCATAAAACTTGAGAAAAGAAAACGGTTTATTTTAGGAGGAAGTTCCAATGAATGTTTTGGTTATCAATGCAGGCAGCTCCAGCTTGAAGTATCAGCTGATGGATCCCGAGACCGGTAACGTAGCGGCAAAGGGCCTTTGCGAGCGCATTTATATCGACGGCCGCTTGACACATAAGGTTGGCGATAAGAAGGTGGAAAAGGATATCCCTATGCCGACACACTCCGAAGCAATTTCGGCTGTCCTGGAGATCCTTGTTGATCCGGAGTACGGTGTCATTGAAAACGTCAGCCAGATCGATGCAGTAGGCCATCGCGTGCTGCACGGCGGTATGGAGTTCTCTGATTCCTGTATTATTGACGACGCGGTTATCGCTGCGATTGAAAAGTGCATTCCGTTAGGCCCGCTCCATAACCCCGCAAACCTGATGGGCATTCGCGCCTGCCAGGCAGTTATGCCCGGAACACCGCAGGTTGCTGTGTTTGATACCGCGTTCCACATGACGATGCCTCCGAAGGCGTATCGCTATGCGATTCCTGCCGAGTACTATAAAAATGATGATATCCGTCGTTACGGCTTTCACGGCACAAGCCATAAGTATATTGCCCGCCGTGCGGCAGCCCTTCTTGGTAAGACAGACTTTAAGATGATCAACTGCCACCTTGGCAACGGTTCGTCTCTGTCGGCAATTAAAAATGGCAAGTGCGTAGATACTTCTATGGGCCTTTCCCCGCTTGCCGGTGTACCTATGGGTACCCGATCCGGTGATATTGATGCCTGTGTGGTACAGTTTATCTGCAATAAGTATGGCATGAATGTTGATGAATGTCTGAATATGCTTAATAAGAAGTCCGGCGTTCTGGCGCTAAGTGGTGTATCGTCTGACTTCCGTGATTTAGAGGCAGGCGCTGCGCAGGGTAATGAAGACTGCATTCTCGCGCTCGAGAAATTCTATTACGAGGTTGCCAAGTATGTTGGCGCATATACTGCTGCGCTTAACGGTATTGATGTCCTGACCTTTACCGCCGGTGTTGGTGAAAACGGCTCCGGAACCCGTCAGGCAATCTGCGACTATCTGGCATTTATGGGTGTCAAGATTGATCCCGAAAAGAACCAGACAAGAGGCAAGGAAATTATGATTTCTACGCCCGATTCCAAGGTTCAGGTTTGGGTCATTCCCACAAACGAAGAGCTGATGATTGCACAGGATACGGCAGAGCTGGTAAAAGCAGCAAACTAATATCCATAAAACAGGAGGGCTATTATGAAGGCCGGATTTGCAAGAATTGATATTACGCCTCCTTTGGGGGTGCTTGTGGCGGGTTATTTTGAGACGAGACTTGCTGATGGCGTGATCGATCCGTTAACCGCCTCTGCCGTCGTTTTTGACGACGGCGAGAAGCGCGCTGTGCTGATCTGCGCGGATCAGATCGGCTACAGCCAGGAACTTCAGAACCGCGTGCGCGCAATGGTTGCCGAGACGATCGGTACAGTTCGTGAAGCAGTCTTTATTTGCTGCACACATACGCATCTTGGACCCGAGTTGACGACAGAGGATTATCGCTACGTCAATCTCGAGTACATCGAACAGTTTGCAAAGAAAATGTGTGATGTTGCTGTTTTGGCAGCACAGGACTTAAAGCCTGCAACATTTTCCTATGTGCGCGGAAAGGTAGAGGATGTTGCGTTTATTCGCCGTTTCCGCATGAAGGATGGCTCTGTCCGGACGAATCCCGGCTTCCAAAATCCCAATATCGAGGCACCTCTTGGCACACCGGATGAAAATTCCTCCTTGCTGATTATTAAGCGCGAGGATGCACCGGAAATCGGTATTGTCAATTTCCAGGTTCATCCGGATGTAATTGGCGGCAGCAGGCTGTCTGCGGATTATCCGAAATTTGTTCGGGAAACGTATGAAAAGCTGATCGACAACTCGCGTTGTATTTATATTAATGGCGCACAGGGTGATACAAACCATGTTGATTGCAGACTGGGCAAGGATCAGTGTCGGCATGGATATGATCGCGCCAAGTATATGGGCAGCAAGATTGCAATGTCAGTTGCCGCCAATTATATTATGGCACAGCCCTTACGTGCAGATAAGATCAGCTATGGTCAGAAGAGTACTTTTGTAGATCACAATAAGGGTACTGCTGAGGAGCTGGAAAATGCGCTGAAGATCAATGCGGTTTATTTGGAGAAGGGCGCAGAGGCGGCCGTTCCGTACGCAGAGGGTATGCGCAGAATTGAAATTGTTGCAGAGGCAGAACGCATTGTACATCTGAAGGATTCTCCGGAAGAAAAAGAATTGTATCTTACAGCAATTGCTGTCGGTGATGTTGTGTTTGCCGGATTCCCCGGGGAGCCGTTTACCGATATTGGCCGCGCGGTGAAGGAGCAGTCTAAGTTTACACTGACGATGCCTGCATGCTGCGCCAATGGATATGAGGGATATTTCCCCATGCAAAGGGCCTTTGATGAGGGTGGATATGAAGCGCTGACCGCAAGATATAAAGCAGGCGTAGCAGAGAAGGTTATCGAAACATCTGTGAGTCTGATTAATTCACTTTAATTAAAAATGAAAACCGGCATCCTGTTCAGGATGCCGGTTTTTTATGAAGCCAGCGATTAAGAAGCTCATAAAAAAGAGAAATAGTTGCCGGAATCGAATATGTAAAGGGCTTTTTAAAAAAGAATTCTTCGTCAGGGGTATCGGACTCGGGCATTTCTCCAAGATATATGGCGGGAAAATTGTTTAGTTCTTTCAGTAGTTTATCTGTGGTGTAATGCCTTTTTTCATAAAAGGAAAATCCGGCTTGACGTAGTATTGATACGGCAAATTCTGTGCAGGTGTACGCATCCGGAACGGGAATACAGCGGTGGAACAGCGCCGGAAAAATCGATAGATGATTGTATAAATAATGTTCTTTATTATTATACATTTTTGTCAGCCGGTCGGCAATTTGCGTATAGACTTCCTGCGTAACCGGAATTTCAACGACGTAAATTCTTGATGCTTTACCTCCGGAAAAATATCTTGCGCGTGTTTCCTTTACAAATCCACCCAAAAGCGGCGTGTTACAATGTCTTCTTGCAAAGCTATATAGAACGGTCATGTCGCGATCAAGAGCGATACTGACATGGTTGTACGTTTCTGCGGTTATTCCGCGAATAAGCTTTCCAATTATATAGGGTGTTGCGGAAAAAATGAGATAGATATTTTTCATATTGGTTTTCCTCGGAGTTCCTAAATATCAAATATTCTGCTCGTTTATCATATTTAAGATGTCTTGCATAATCAGCGGTTCTATTTGAGAGGAGGAAATGGCATTTATTATTGCATCAGCAGAGAAACGACAGCTTTTCAGGCTTTGCTCCAGACAGGGTGCAATTGTATGATCCATCGCATCTGAATAAATTTTTGCTGCAACTACAATGCCACTTTCAACGTGAAGCTGGACAGAAATATGCCCCCATGAAAAACGATCCTCGCAGGAAAAAGAGAAGGGAAGAGGCTTTCCGTATAAATATTCCCAGCCGGAAAATTTCTGCTGCGTCGCTTGAATGGCAACTAAATCATCTTTGGAAAGAACAAGTGTCTCACAGGGGGCTGAGTAGACTTTTTCAAAAGCAGTGCGCATTAGAGTTTTCATTGTATCGCAGGTAAGGCCTGGATAAAGTTCACTTAGGTTTACAACTCTTGCTCGCACGGATGAGACGCCTTTTGATTCCAGCTTTGCCTTTGGCGGGCTTAAGAAACGCTGCATTTTATCCATATCCGCATTGATCAGCAAAGTTCCGTGATGATACGCTTTGCCATCGTGATGATAAAATGCATTTCCTGAGAATTTTCTACCGTCAACGAGTAGGTCGTTTCGGCCAGAGGATTCTGCACATATTCCAAGTATTTCACATGCAGATTGAATGACAGAGAGTTGTTTTTCTATGTTATAATCTTCTTCACACATAATAAAGGTAAAGTTGAGATTGCCTAAGTCATGATATACCGCGCCGCCACCGGAGAGTCTGCGTGCAAGTTTTCCGCCGGCACTTTCAAGCAAAGAGAGCCTGCACTCGCGCCAGGGATTTTGATTACTGCCGATTACAACGGTGTTACTGTTCTGCCATAGATACAATATGCAGCAGCCGGGTCGTACCGTATCGAGCAAGCGCGATTCGATTGCAAGATTATAATGCGGATCTGTCCGGGGGCTTTCATACACCTTGAGCTGTTGGATCATATATTTATCTCCCTCAATGGATATTGCAGTGATGTGTATTTGTATAGGTTTTTCTCAATTATATAGTTTGATAAAACATTCGTCAATTGTTTAATAAAAAAGATTGACAAAATTATGTTATAAATGTTATATATATGTTATAAAATATCGTTTGTAACATAGGAGGGCATTATGTACAGCATCAGACAGGAGCAAATGCAAGCTTTTATTGAGCAAAATAATGTCGTTACGATCCGCCAATTACAGCAGCTTTTTCCTGAGGTTTCTTTAATGACCATCCATCGGGATCTGGATGCGCTCGAAGAAAACGGTGCTGTTGTGAAATTTCGCGGGGGAGCAAAGGCTGTTCGCAGGACCGGTGATCCGGAGTTTAATGTTCGAATGCGTGAGAATAATGCGGGCAAAATGCTGATTGCAAAAAAAGCATTGGAATTGATTCAACCGCACACATCTGTTTTTTTGGATGCCAGCACAACCAACCTTGCGCTTGCACAGAATCTGCCCGATATTCACTTGAATGTGTTTACAACAGGGCCGAATATTGCGATCGAGCTGTGCCGCCTGCACAATCCGGTCGTAAGTCTTTGCTGTGGAACACTAAATCGAAAAAATCTTGCACTTTCCGGACAAAATACGTTGCAAATGCTTGAAAATATTAATATTGATATGGCATTTATCGGCGTGTCGGGCTGCTCGGTTGACGCCGGTTTTACCTGTGGTACGGAAGCGGACATGCTCGTTAAGCGCATGGTGATCCGTAAAGCCCGCACGAGCGTCCTTATGTGCGGCAGAGAAAAACTTAACAGTTTAATGCCGTATACATTTGCTTCGTTCCCAGATGTAGATTATCTTATTTCCGATGAACCTCTTCCGGAAACTTTTCGGCAGGCTGCACAGCAGGCAAATGTTGTGATTCTTTAATAAAGATCCGTTCTTATTCGGAGAGATGTTTGTAAAGTGCAAATATCTCTCCGATTTTCAGCTTTTTAAGTAAAATAGTATTGACGAA
>JAZNNK010000130.1:0-4864 GCA_045580205.1 Faecousia sp. | reverse complement strand
CGCAAAAATATGTGCTACATGGGTTCTACTGTCGTTTACGGTCGTGGCAAAGCCGACATTGTGGCTACCGGTATGAATACCGAAATGGGTAAAATCGCCGGTGCTCTTGCCGCTACACAGGAGGAACAAACGCCGCTGCAGCGCAAGCTGGACGAGCTCGGTACACTTCTTTCCAAGCTCGTTCTTGGAATTTGTATTTTCATCTTCGGATTTAATCTGTTTATGGCACGTGGAGATCTGGCCGTTCCCGGCCACACGATCAGCGTTATTTTAGAAACATTTATGGTAGCCGTTTCGTTAGCGGTTGCAGCTATTCCGGAGGGACTTGCAACCGTTGTTACAGTTGTTCTGTCGATCGGCGTTACCAAAATGTCGCAGCGCAATGCCGTTATCCGTCGCTTAACCGCCGTTGAGACGCTTGGTTGTACACAGGTCATCTGTTCTGACAAGACCGGCACATTGACGCAAAACAAAATGACCGTTGTCGACCATTTAGGAGAAACAAATCTTGTTGCAGCCGCTATGGCGCTCTGTTCTGATGCGAATCTAAACGATCAGAATCAGGCAGAAGGTGAACCTACTGAGTGTGCTCTTGTCAATTTTGCCTACTCTGTCGGACTAAAAAAGCACGATCTTGAAGCCGCAACACCGCGTGTCGATGAGGCCCCGTTTGATTCCGGCCGTAAAATGATGTCGACCGTTCATGACTTAGGTGGCAGCTATGTCCAATACACCAAAGGCGGTCCAGATGTTGTGCTTGCAAAATGTGCCTATTATTACGAAGATGGGCAAATTAAGCCTATGACCGACGAAAAGCGCGCCGAGATCATGGCTGTCAACAAGTCAATGGCCGATAAAGCGCTGCGTGTTCTCGCAGCAGCTAAGCGCGACTGGGCAACAAAACCGGAATACAATACGCCCGAATATCTTGAAAAGGATCTTGTATTCCTCGGTTTGACGGGTATGATTGACCCTGTCCGTCCGGAAGTAAAGGCTGCTATTGAGCAATGCCGCAACGCCGGAATTCGTGCAGTTATGATCACCGGCGACCATAAAGACACTGCTGTAGCAATCGCAAAGGAGCTCGGTATTATTACGGACGCATCCGAGGCGATCACGGGCGCTGAGCTTGATAATATCCCCGACGAAGAGTTGGGCGAGTTTATTAAGAAATTCGGCGTATATGCCCGCGTGCAACCTGAACACAAAGTCCGTATTGTCAACGCATGGAAATTAAACGGTGCAATCACCGCTATGACCGGCGACGGTGTTAATGATGCTCCTTCCATCAAATCGGCTGATATCGGTGTCGGCATGGGCATTACCGGAACTGATGTTACAAAGAATGTCGCAGATATGGTTCTTGCAGACGACAACTTTGCCACCATTGTATCTGCTGTCGATGAAGGACGCAGAATTTACGATAACATTCGCAAAGCCATTCAATTCCTGCTTGCATCAAACATGTCTGAGGTGTTAGGCGTATTCTGCTCCGCTCTTATGGGCTTTACGCTCCTTAATCCTGTTCATCTGCTCTTTATCAACCTCGTAACCGACTGTTTCCCTGCACTTGCATTGGGTATGGAAAAAGCCGAGCCGGACACAATGCGCCGTCCTCCGCGTGATTCAAAAGAAGGTATTTTTGCCGGCGGTTTATTTGTTGACATTATCTATCAGGGCATCTTGGTTACTGCACTGACAATCCTTTCCTATATTATTGGAAATAGCTTTGAGGTTGGACACCTTGCTATGCCGGTCGGTATTTCGGAACATGGTATGACGATGGCATTCCTCACCATGTCCATGTGTGAGATTTTCCACTCATTTAACCTTCGCTCTCAACGTAAATCTGTTTTCTCCCTGAAGGGACAGAACATGATCTTATGGGGTGCTATGATCGGATCTCTGATTCTGACAACACTTGTGCTTGAAGTACCGCTACTTGCCAATGCTTTTGGCTTTACGACGATCGGTCTAACGGAATATGGCATCGCTCTTGCCTTAGCCATCATCGTTATCCCTGTTGTAGAGCTTGTCAAGCTGTTCCAGAGATTGCTTGCTAAACGCAAATAAACATCCGAACAAATACTGCCATTATTTATGATCCGGACATCTTATCGATGTCCGGATCTTACCTTATATATTGTATTTTCCCCCTTGTTTTTTTAGTATTATAAGGTTATAATAAGGCAAGATAACTGACAGGAGGTCATATTATGGCTGTAAAAATCGAAAAAAATACAATTATCGGTGATGTGCTGGATGTTGCTCCTCAGGCAGCTCCCTTATTCTTTGCTATCGGCATGCATTGCTTAGGCTGCCCCTCTTCACGTGGTGAGACCGTTGAGGAAGCCTGCATGGTACACGGAATCGACTGTGATTCATTCCTTGCTCAGCTGAACCGTTTTTTGGAGGCCTACGAAGCCGACCAGGCAAATAAAGCTTAAGACAGGACTTGTGCCATCCCGTCCATTTGGGATGGCATTTCTTTTGGAGGAGTTATATGAATTGCCCCATATCGGATAGACTTCTTGCTTGCTGCGGGTTTATTGCACCGGGCGTACGCATTGCAGATATAGGTTGTGATCACGGGTATCTTGGAATTCATTTGCTGTTAACAAATATTGCATCATTCGTATATGCCTGCGACATTAACTGCCAGCCGCTGAATGCAGCCCGAAAAAATGCGCAGAAATATTCCGTTGCAGATAAGATGAATTTTTATCTTACAGATGGCGCAAAGGATGTCCCGCACGATTTTGATGTTCTGATATGTGCAGGTATGGGCGCAGATACGATCATATCCGTTTTGGAAAACTCACGCTGGCTTCAATCTGATGCATATCAATTAGTACTCCAATGCCAATCCAAATCACCCATGCTCAGAAAATATTTATCCGAAAACGGCTGGCAGATCACACAGGAGAAGATTCTGCGCGATAAACGTTTCTTGTACACCGTTATGAACGTTACGTATACGCCCTGCAGGACGCTTACGCCGGGAGAGTGCTTCTTTCCCCCTGCCCTGTCCGGCAACGATCAGACACTCCTTTCAGAATATTACCGCAGCGTTGTGCAACGCTTACAGCGCAACGTTATACCGCGCGGCGAAGATGCTAACGCATTTTATGCCGAAGCTCTGAAAGAGTTGGAGGCATTTGACATACAAAACGCACACTGGGGAGGAATTTTATGACGACCGTATCTGATGTTTTATCATACATACAGAGCATTGCACCCGAATACATGGCCGCACAATGGGATAATGTTGGTCTGCTCTGCGGGCACAAAGACCAAAAAGTCCGAAAAATCCTTGTTGCACTTGATCCTTTTTATTCCGTGTGTGAAGAAGCGGTCCGTATAAAAGCAGATTTAATCGTTACGCATCATCCCCTGTTTTTTCGTGAATCTCTGACATCGATAAATGACGACACACCGGAAGGGCGCTGTGCAATGTTGCTGATTCAAAACGGCATATCTGCTATCAACGCACACACGAATCTCGACCACGTCTGCGGTGGAGTAAATGATGTGCTTGCAAGTATACTTAAGCTGCATCAGGTGGAAATCTTAAATCCAATAGGAACCGACCACAGTGGCGCTCCGTACGGACTTGTACGCTTTGGAACGGTCCAACCGCAATCTCTGGAAGAATTTCTGCCACATGTAAAAACTGTACTGAAGTGCCCGGGCATCCGTTATGTTTGCGGCAGTAAACCTGTTCACAAAGTCGCAGTCGGTGGAGGTGCATGCGCAGATGCATTATACGATGTAGTACGCGCAGGCTGTGATACTTTTATAACGGCAGATATTAAATATAATCACTTTCAAGATGCATCACGGCTCGGATTGAATCTGATTGATGCCGGTCATTTCTTTACCGAGAATCCGATGATGCCGGTTTTGGCTGAGACGCTTTCCAAAGCCTTTCCGCATGTTGAGGTCATCCTCTCGACAAATCATTATGATCCTACAAAATTCTTTGTGTAATATGTTGATTTTACTTGTAATGATATGGTAAAATAAACAAAAACAATACCGCTTATATAGAAGGGATGAAATATATGTCCGGACATTCCAAATGGCATAATATTCAGAAAACAAAGGGTGCGCAAGACGCAAAACGCGCAGCTGCATTTACAAAAATTGCAAAAGAACTGATTGTCGCTGTAAAAGAAGGCGGCGGCATTACTGACCCCGCCAACAACTCCAGGCTTGCAACGGTCATTACAAAGGCAAAAGCCGCCAACATGCCCAACGACAATATTAAGCGCTGTCTTGAAAAAGCTGCAGGTGCCGGCGGTGGCGACAGTTATGAATCCATTACTTATGAAGGCTACGGCCCTGGTGGTGTCGCTGTTATTGTTGAGACTATGACCGATAACCGCAATCGTACTGCAGGTTCTATGCGCCACCATTTTGATAAATATGGCGGAAATTTAGGTGCGAACGGCTGTGTTTCCTGGAGCTTTGACCGAAAGGGCGTTCTCGTGATCGACAATGAAGATGGCGACTATGACGAAGACACTGTTATGATGGACGCTATGGATTGCGGCGCAGATGACATTGAAGCAGAAGATGATTGCTTCACGATCTATACCTCCGTAGAGGATTTTAATACCGTTGCAAATGCACTTGCAGAAAAGAAATACAATTTTGTATCTGCGCAAATTGAAATGGTACCTCAGAATTATCAAAAGCTTGATAACGAGGACCAGATCAAGCTGATGGAAAAGCTTATCGATATCATGGAAGAAGATGACGATGTGCAAAACATCTGGCACAACTGGAAGCAGGAATAACGAATATGTAAAAAGAGCAAGAGCAAACACGATGTGCCCCAGCGCATTATTCTCATTATTTA
>JAZNNK010000129.1:0-4791 GCA_045580205.1 Faecousia sp. | reverse complement strand
GTTCTGTTCAGATTCGGAATTTTGCTCTTCATCGGGCGTCTGCTCTTCATCGGGCGTCTGCTCTTCATCGGGCGTCTGCTCTTCATCGGGCGTCTGCTCTTCATCGGGCGTCTGCTCTTCATCGGGCATCTGCTCTTCATCGGGCGTCTGCTCTTCATCGGGCATCTGCTCTTCATCAGGCGTCTGCTCCTCACTGGGTGTTTGCGCCGGAGGTTGAGGGGCGGGGATCAGATCCGGACCGTCAAAGTTGCCGTCTAATTTGCTCAGTGTTCTAAAATAGGCATCACTGCCCATCTCGTAGGGAGTGGGTTTGTAGTCGTTACGCTCGGGTATGGAGCTTAAGCGGAAGGGAATGGGAGTGGTTTGGCCTAAATACACATGGCCGTCGGGGTCGCGAATTACTGTTTGCTGGATAATAGCGGTGTCTTTGTCGGTTGGGTTGCGATTTCCGCCAAAGGAGAAATTACCTAAGCTGTAGTAGATAATGCCACCGTTATACTCCTCAATAGGCTGCAGCACGTGCGGATGATGACCAAAAACGATATTCACACCTGCATCTATGGCGGCGTGCGCAAAATATTTTTGGTCAAAATCAGGTCGATAGCTGCCTTCAACTCCCCAGTGGAACGATGCAATGATGATCTCTGCACCATCTTTACGAAGCTGCGCAACGGCTTGTTTCATTTTGGAGGTGCTGATGTTAAACTGGTCGGCATATATACCGATCTTCAGACCGCGTTCGGTGGTATACAGGGCAGTGCCCAATTTCTCCACATATGTAATGTTCTCAGCTTTCAGAGCATTCCTTGTGTCTACATAGCCTGTCCAACCAAAGTCATAGCTGTGGTTGTTTGCTAAGTTTACTGCTTCAATGCTGCCTGCAGTGAGAATTTTTGAATAGGCGGGAGGCGCTTTGAAGCGGTATGTTTTTTCTTCGGGAACATTATGATCGGTAAAGGTGCCCTCCAAATTGACCATAGTAAAATCATCATCGGCAAAATAAGCAAGGGCATTTTCAAAAGGATAACCATAGTTATCGCCAACTGTGTACACAAAGCTGCCCCAGGATCCGTAACCGTCAAAATCAGTTCCTAAGGTGCAGTCGCCGGCAAAGGATAATGTGAAGTATTCCGGTTGAGGCTCAACAGGATCTTCGGAAGATTCTTCTTGGGAAATAGAGGAGTTTTCAGATGACTCCTCATAGAAGGATTCTGTTGTATTACTCGTATCCGTTTCCTGCGGGATATCGCAGCCTGCCAAAAGGAAGGCGCAGCATAAAAGAATAGATAAAGCCCGGATAAGAGCATGGGATCGATTCATGGGATCTCCTGCTTTCTATATGTGATATATTCTTATTGTAACGAAAAAAACGCCTGATTGCAAGAGAAATGGTTGCACAGGGTATTTAAGCTATAAAAAGGGGGTCCGATCGGACCGCCTTTCGCTTTTTATTCAAGTAGAGCAACATTTCTTTATATACCAAAGAAGAACCAAAGGAAAATATATGCCGGAATAATTGCTGCAAGGGTGAAAGGAATTCCGATTTTAAAGAAATCGCTGTTTTTGACTTCGTAGCCTTCGCGCCGCAGAATGCCAATGCCGGTAATGTTTGCAGATGCGCCGATCGGTGTGCAGTTTCCGCCGAGTGTTGCACCGGACAGAAGACCGAAATACAGTACGGTAGGGTCGCAGCCCATTTCAATTGCCAAAGAGGCAATTACAGGGATCATAGTAGCAACGTACGGGATATTATCGATAAACGCGGAGATAAGAACAGAGGCCCATACGATCACGGTGTACATTAAAAAGAGGTTCCCACCACCTAATTTGGCGAGAAGACTTGCCAGTGCTTTAATGACACCCATGTTGGAAATTCCACCGATCATCAGAAACAGGCCGGTAAGTAGGCCGATCGTCTCGAAGTCGATCTGCTTCAGCGGTTCGATAATCGCGTCGGCACGCTTTTTGCTTGCGTAGTTATAGATCAGACCAATAACAAGCAATACGCAGCAGATCAGGCCGTTTGTTGTGTCGGGCTTGTTGGGGATAAAGGAAGCACAGATCAGCAGAACGATTGTGCCGACCAACAGACAGGTGGGCATGTAATTTGTTACATCTGTTCTTACGGTTGCTTTGGGAATAGGTGCTTTTTCTTTGCGGAACAAGAAGGCAAGAATGAGGGCAGAGAGAATGGCGCCCAACTCTACCGCAAAGAACATACCGGGTTTTCCCTGATAAACGAAGAAATCCAGGAAGCTCATGTCCAGCGCAGAGCCGAGCATGATGGCGGTTGTGTCGCCGACCAGTGTAGCAGCGCCCTGCAGATTGGAGGAGACTGCAATTGCGATAATGAAGGGAACAGGATTTGTCTTTAATTTTTTGCAGATCTCCAATGCAACAGGTGCAACCATAAGAACGGTCGCCACGTTGTCCACAAATGCGGAGATTACACCTGCAAAGAGGGCAAGGGCAACGGCAGCAATCTGAATATTCGGTACTTTTTCCATAATGAGGTCTGCCAGAAGAGAGGGCATTTTGCTTTCAATAAACAGTGCGACCAGACCCATTGTGCCTGCGATCATCAGCAGAACATTAAAATCAATGCTCGATATGATCTGATCAGGCGGCAGCATTCCGGAGATGATGAAGATCAAACCGGATGTAAGGGCAATATACGGACGGTATTTACTGAAAGAAAGCATCAGTACGTAGGTGGCAGCAAACAGGATAATTGCAGGCAGCATAAAAATTTTCCTTTCACAACAGAAAAAGCAGGTATCGTTGTAAAAACACCTGCAGAATATAGTTTAATTATAATAGATCGCTTTGGTGTTATCAATAAAAGCGGCGTGGAAATTGTAAATGCATAAATTGCAATTTAACATTTTATATCATAAAATACGCATAAGTTAACAAACTTTTTCAATTTGTAGCAGATTGCGGTTGATTTTTTGATGATGATGCTGTATGATAACGGAGGTATAAAGTGGGCGCTTGCCCGCAACGATGGTTACAAGGAGAGGTTTATATGATTATTACACAGAAGAAACCCATCGAAGAAATCATGGCGATGGTTGGCGATGCTAAGACAGTCGCGATCATTGGCTGCGGAAGCTGTGCGACTGCATGTCAGACAGGCGGTGAGCCGCAGATTGCCGAGCTGACCGCAATTCTTGAGCAGGCCGGAAAGAAGGTCGTAGGAACGACTGTAGCAGATTATTGCTGCATGAATTTGGGTGTAAAGGCGAAAATGAAGCCGTTGGTTGCAGCGCAGCCTGATTGTGTTATTTGTATGTCTTGCGGCGACGGTGTTCAGTGTGTTGCAAAAAATGCAGCTAATGTTCCCGTATATCCATCCAATAATACAATGTACTTAGGCGAGGCTGTCCGCTTTGACGTATGGGAAGAGGCTTGCCATTTCTGCGGCGAATGTGTACTTGGTCAGACAGGTGCGGTTTGCCCGATCACGCAGTGCGCAAAGAGCCTTGTCAACGGTCCCTGCGGCGGTCAGAAGAACGGTAAGTGTGAAGTTAATCCCGAGAATGATTGTGCATGGATCAAGATCTATAATCGTTTAGAGGCAACCGGACAGCTTGAGAAGCTGACAAACACTCGTGAGGATAAAGGCTATGCTGCCGTTGCATATCCCAGAACGATCAGCTTAAGGGGGAAGAAATAATGAGCAATTTAAGAGACGCACTGGAATCCGGCAAGTTTGGTGTAACTGCCGAAATGGCACCCCCCAAGGGTTATGATTTTACAGAGCAGATGGAGGCCGCCGAGCTGCTGAGAGGAAAAGTTCATGCAGTGAACGTTACAGATATGCAGTCAGCAAGCTTAAAGGCATCCGGACTTGGCCTTTGTGTCAAATTGAAGCAGGCAGGTGTTGAGCCAATCCTGCAGATGACCGGACGCGACCGTAACCGCATGGCGATCATGGGCGATATTCTGTCAGCGGCAAGCTTTGGTATTGACACAATGCTGGCACTTACAGGCGATCATCCGGTGGTGGGCGACTGCAAGGACAGTAAGCCCGTATATGACCTCGACTCTGTCGGTATTTTGAAAATGCTGACCAAGATGGAGGAAACAGGATGCGATTGCGGCGGCAATGAGATCGAGGGTGGCGCGCCGAAGTTCTATAAGGGCGCATCTGTAACGCCTGTGTATGAGCCGATCTTCCTGCAACTGAATAAGCTCCGTCAGAAAGTGGAAAACGGTGCGATGTATGTACAGACACAGGGCATCTTTGATCTGGATACCTTCAAGCGCTTTTTAGAAAAAGTCGATGCAATGGGTATTAAGACACATATCATGGCAGGTATCATCCCACTTAAATCTGCCGGCATGGCAAAGTACATGAATGAGAACGTTCCTGGCATCGATGTTCCGCAGGATATGATCGACCGCCTGGCAGCAGCTGCGGCGGAAGGCAAGGAAAAGGGCGTCAAGGGATTGCCTGTTCAGCTCGGAATTGAAATGGCTGCAGAAATGATTGCCAGGATCAAGGACGAGAAGCTGTGCGACGGTGTACATATTATGGCGATCGGCGCAGAGAAAAATGTTCCGACTATTCTCGAAAAAGCAGGAATTGCGATTTAAACAATCATCTAAAAAGAGACGCTTCGAAACAAAGCGTCTCTTTTTTATTTGCGCAGCGCAAGCAAGGCGGCGCTCCCATCGCTCCCCAAATTTTCACTGGCTTCGTCAGTTCAAATCTGTATCCGCTAATAAAAAAATCAGCCATCCCATTTGGGATGACTGATTTTTTGGAGCTGCTATCCTGTTGCG
>JAZNNK010000128.1:0-12944 GCA_045580205.1 Faecousia sp. | reverse complement strand
TCGTCACTATGCTCACGTTGACTGCCCGGGCCACGCCGACTATATCAAGAACATGATCACCGGCGCTGCTCAGATGGACGGCGCGATCCTGGTTATCGCTTCTACCGACGGTCCTATGGCTCAGACCAAGGAGCACCTGCTGCTGGCTCGTCAGGTTGGCGTTCCCTCTATCGTTGTTTTCATGAACAAGGCTGACCTCGTTGATGATGAGGAACTGCTCGAGCTGGTTGAGATGGAGATCCGCGAGACTCTGTCCTTCTACGAGTTCCCCGGTGACGATATTCCCATCATCAAGGGTTCTGCTCTGAATGCTCTGATCTCCGAGTCCAACGATCCCAATGCTCCCGAGTATGCTTGCATCAAGGAGCTGATGGACAATGTTGACTCCTATATCCCCACTCCTGACCGTAAGGCTGACCAGCCCTTCCTGATGCCTGTTGAAGACGTCTTCACCATTTCCGGTCGTGGTACTGTTGCTACCGGTCGTGTTGAGCGTGGCCAGATCAAGAAGAACGAAAACGTTGAGATTGTTGGTCTGCGTGAAGAGAAGCAGAACACTGTTGTTACCGACATCGAAATGTTCCACAAGCTGCTCGACTATGCAGAAGCAGGCGATAACATCGGCGCTCTGCTGCGTGGTGTTGACAAGAAGAACATTGAGCGTGGCCAGGTTCTGTGTAAGCCCGGTTCCATCAACCCCCTGACCAAGTTTGCCGGTCAGGTCTACGTCCTGTCCAAGGAAGAAGGCGGCCGTCATACTCCTTTCTTCAATAACTATCGTCCTCAGTTCTACTTCCGTACAACTGACGTTACCGGCATCATCAACCTGCCTGAAGGCGTTGAGATGTGCATGCCTGGCGATAACGTTATTATGAATGTTGAGCTGATTACCCCGATCGCTATTGAGAAGGGCCTGCGTTTCGCTATCCGTGAGGGTGGTCGTACTGTTGGTTCCGGTGTTGTTACCGAGATCTACGGCTAATCTTTCACTAAAAAATGCAATTGTGTTCCGGTCTTCGGACCGGAGGACTTTTTTGTTTTCAAAAAAAGTGAAAGTTAAAGATATAACGCAAATTAGAGTTGGCAACATAGCAAATGTTTGGTATAATGATAAAAAGAAACGGTTAAGAAGGTGATGGGTTTTGAAGGAGCTCTGGACTAAAATCAAAGAGGCGCTGCTTTCGGCACTTCCGATTACTGCAATTGTATATATTATGGCGCTGACCCCTCTGTTTGATTTTTCCAATACAGAGCTGATCACCTTTACTGTAGGTGCAGTACTGCTGGTGCTTGGTATTGGATTTTTTAATCTGGGTGCAGATATTGCTATGACACCGATGGGCACCTATGTTGGTTCCGGCCTTTCTAAGCAGCGAAAGTTGATCCTTCTGTTGGCTGTCTGCTTTGTTTTGGGCATGCTCATTACGATCGCGGAACCTGACCTGCAGGTGCTTGCAAGGCAGGTGAGCGCAGTTATGAACGGGACTCTGCTGATCTATGCAGTCGGTATCGGCGTTGGTACATTTCTTGTGATATCGATTTTAAAGATTGTTTTTAAAAAGTTGCTTTCGCACATTCTTATGCTGTTTTATATGCTTTTATTTGCATTGGCGTTATTGCTTGTCGTAAACGGCAATCATGATCTGTTAGCAATGGCCTTTGATTCCGGCGGTGTTACGACCGGACCGATCACTGTGCCATTTATTATGGCGCTTGGTGTTGGTATTTCCAGTGTGTTAGGCGATCGTCGCAGCAAGGAAAACAGCTTTGGTCTGGTTGCTCTCTGCTCTGTCGGACCGATTGCCGCTGTGCTGCTTTTGGGTGTTTTTTCCAGCCATGACCTTGCGTATCAGGTGCCGGATTACAGTGTAAATGCGGATATTCTGGGCGCATTTTTATCTACAGCAGGACATACTGCAAAGGAAGTTGCTGTTGCGCTTGGACTGATCATTGCGTTTTTTATGATCTGTCAGCTTGCAGTTTTGCATCTGCCGAAACGCAGACTTTTAAGAATTGCTGTGGGTGTTATCTTTACCTATATCGGCCTTGTTATTTTTCTGACGGGTGTTAATGTAGGCTTTATGCCTATAGGATATAAGCTTGGCTATGCACTTGCAGGTGGCAGTAAGATATTGCTGACAGTGATCGCTCTTGCAATGGGTGTGCTGGTGGTTCTGGCAGAGCCCGCTATCCATGTGCTCAATCAGCAGGTAGAAGATGTTACAGGCGGACTTATTACCAAAAGGTCGATGATCATCGGCCTTTGCATTGGTGTTGGCGCGTCGATTGCGCTGTCTGTGGTTCGGATCATCTTCGATTTTTCTTTGGTTTATTATGTTATTCCCGGATATTTCATATCTTTGGCATTGAGCTTGTTTGTACCGCCTGTATATACGGCAATTGCGTTTGACTCGGGTGGTGTTGCCAGCGGTCCAATGACCTCCGGCTTTATCCTTCCGTTTGCCACCGGCGTGTGTGTATGTTTGCAGGGGGAAGCGGCAGTTTTGCAGGACGCATTTGGCGTGGTCGCTTTAGTTGCTATGACGCCGCTGATCACGATTCAGCTTTTAGGCTTCCGTTCAATCATTGACCGCAGACTTAAAGAGCACCGCGCGATGAAGCGGATTCTGGATGCGGATGATCAGCAGATCATCAACTTTATGTAAGCAGGAGGGAATTTCATGCAAAATGCAATTCATGAAGAATCGATCAAAAAGCTGAAGCTTCTGTTTACAGTCGTTGATCGTACAAAGGGTGAGTTTTATCTGGATGTGATTAGCCAGTTTGATGTCAATTGTCAAATGGTGGTTGGCGGTTTGGGAACAGCACATTCTGAGTTGGTAGAGCTGTTGGGATTAAATCTGCACAAGGCAATCATTCTGAGTGTTATTCGCGAGGATATGACAGAGCAGGTGCTTCACTGTCTGGAGGATAAATTCTCCACTATTAAAAACGGTAAGGGAATTGCCTTTGCTGTACCGATGAGCAGTGTGATCGGTGTGAATTTATATCAGTTTTTAAGCAATAACCGCTTGGGAAGGGAGTAATGATCATGAAAACAGACAATCATGAAGTGATATTTGCCATTGTCAATTCCGGTTTTGCAGAAGATGTTATGCAGGTAGCCAGAGAGCACGGTGCTCGGGGTGGCACGATCTTAAATGCGCGCGGAGTGGCAAAAGAAGAGGAAGCTGCCTTTTTCGGTATTACGATCCATTCGGAAAAGGAAATTCTTATGCTGGTTGTGGAAAAAGACATCCGCGATAGTGTTTTAAATGCAATCTATAAGGAAATGGGAATGGCCAAAGCCGCGCAGGGAATAGCGTTTTCTCTGCCGGTATCGGATGTTGCAGGACTCGCACAGAAGCCAAAGGCAGAAGAATAAAACAAAAAGCACCGCCTTCTGGCGGTGCTTTTTTTGCGATCAGATCTATAAGCCGGGTTCTGTTTTGACAGCCATCTATCTAGCCTCGCAATTACTCACGAGATCAAGCCGCCTCCCTGGGACGACCGGGTCAGTCATATGTCCCTCCAAGGCGTTGCTCCGGATAGAGTTTACAGCACCCCAATGTTCCCATGAGGCGAGTGCGCTCTTACCGCACTTTTTCACTATGACCGGAAAACCGGCTACATCTCTCTGTTGCACTTGTCCTGGGGTTGCCCCCGGCGGGCGTTACCCGTTATCCTTACCCTGTGGAGCCCGGACTTTCCTCACCCGAACGTGTTTCCACCTTTCGGGCGCGGCTGTCCAATCTGGTCGCTGAAATATTGTACAGCAACAGGGCGTGATTGTCAAATATCTTGCAAAAAGTTGTATTTATGTATATACTAATTATAAGGGCAGGATGAGCTTTCTGCTGATATGTTGGAATCGGGGGAGTACTATGCGATCTGCATTTGATGAATATTTTGCTGCTCTGCGCGGCAAAAAGATTGCCGTTTTGGGGCTTGGTGTAAGCAACAGACCTTTGGTGCGGCTTTTGCTGGAGCATGGCTGCAGTGTTATTGGCTGTGATAGAACCAGGAGAGAAAACTTAGATGCAGAGGTTCTGGAATTAGAACGCCAGGGTTGTGTTTTGCAGCTTGGAGAGGGGTATCTTGACGGCGTTACGGCAGATATCGTATTCCGTACGCCCGGTATGCATCCCGATGTACCTGCATTACAGGAGCTTCGCAGGAAGGGTGCATATATTACCAGCGAAATGGACGTGTTTTTTTCGCTATGTCCTTGCAAGATCCTTGCCGTAACCGGTTCTGACGGAAAGACTACGACAACAACGCTTATTTCCGAGATGCTTAAAGCGGCCGGAAAAAAGGTTTGGCTTGGCGGAAATATTGGCACACCGCTGCTGCCCAGATGCCGTGAAATACAAGAAGATGATTATGCTGTTGTTGAACTTAGCTCCTTCCAGCTTATGGACATAAGAAGCAGCCCTTATATTGCGGTTGTAACGAATCTTGCGCCGAATCACTTGGATGTACATAAGGATATGCAGGAGTATGTAGAGGCAAAAAAGAATATTTTCCGTTTTCAGTCCTCTTCTGACCGCCTGATCGTCAATGCAGACAATAATATTACAGATGCATTTGTAGGAAACGGCATTACCCGAAAGTTTTCCAGGACTGGCAGCGCGGATGTTTGCGTGAAGAATGGGGTAATCTGCAGAGATGATGTTTGCGTGCTTGATACGCAGGATATTCTGATTCCAGGCGTGCATAACGTTGAGAATTATATGGCGGCAATTCTTGCGGTAGACGGTATTGTCAGTGATGAAACAATTCGTCTTGTTGCAAAAACCTTTGGAGGGGTGGAACACCGCATTGAGCTTGTCCGCATAAAAGATGGCGTAAAATATTATAATGATTCTATCGCGTCCTCTCCAAGCCGCACAATAGCGGGACTACGAAGCTTTGACCAGAAGGTGTTATTAATTGCCGGTGGCTACGATAAGCACATTCCGTACGATGTGCTTGGTCCGGAAATTTGCAAAAGCGTTAAGAAACTGTTTGTCAATGGAGCAACTGCAGAGCAGATTCGCGCAGCCGTAGAGAGTGCGCCTTCTTATATACCCGGCTTTCCTGAAATCGTCTTATGTGAGGATTTTGCTGATGCTGTGAAAAAAGCAGCACAGGCGGCTGCGTCGGGGGATGTAGTTCTCATGAGTCCTGCCAGTGCTGCGTTTGACCAGTTTAAGAATTTTATGGAGCGCGGTAAGTTCTTCAAAAAAATGATTATGGAGCTGTAAAGAACATGAAAGTTACCAATGTAACGAAACAGGCTCGGAAAATTCTTCCCTTGCGACGGTGCGGCGCAGTGATTGTTGCGGCAGGTACAGCGTCGCGTATGGGCGGTATTGATAAGGTGATGGCACCGCTGGGTGAAGAACCTATGATCGTAAGAACGGTCCGTGCATTTGCCGAGTGCGATGCAATCAGTGAGATCGTTGTTGTTACGCGGCAGGATCTGATCGTGCAGATCATGGGCTTATGCGCGGATTTTGTCAAGGTAAAAGCGGTCGTTGCAGGTGGTGATAGCCGTGAAAAATCTGTTTGGGCAGGTCTCAATGCACTTTCCTCAGCGGTTAAGCTTGTGGCTGTGCACGATGGCGCCAGGCCGTTGGTTACGTGGCAGGTGATCGATCGGACCGTGCGTGCTGCAAATTCCTACGGAGCTGCTGCTCCTGCAGTGCCGGTTAAGGACACGATAAAAGAGGTGCGTGGCGGGATTGTTATGAACACACCCGACCGCAGCAAGCTTCGCGCAGTGCAGACACCTCAGGTGTTTGATTATGACCTGCTTCGTGGCGCGTTAAAAACCGTCATTGCTGAGGGTATATCGGTTACCGATGATTGCAGTGCTGTTGAAAAAATGGGCATGTCCGTCAAGATTGTGGAAGGCGACGAGTGGAACATCAAGATCACTACGCCTGCAGATCTTAAAATAGCACAACTGTATTTGGGGGAAGAAAAATGAGGATCGGTCATGGATATGATGTACACCGGCTTACAGAGGGGCGCGCATTGATCTTAGGCGGCGTTCGGATTCCCTTTGCGCTCGGTTTAGATGGTCATTCCGATGCAGATGTTCTGTTGCATGCGGTGTCGGATTCTCTGCTTGGAGCGGCCGGACTTGGCGATATTGGCAGACATTTTCCGGATACGGATCCGGCATATAAGAATGCGGATTCGTTGGAGTTGCTCAGAATCGTTGGGGAAAAGGTTGCCCGGTGCGGCTACTGCGTCGGAAATATCGATGTAACTATGATCGCGCAGCAGCCAAAACTGAAGGATTATATCGGTGAAATGCAGGAAAATATTGCGGCGGCTCTGCACATCGAACCGTCATGTGTCAATGTTAAGGCTACCACAGAGGAGTATTTAGGCTTTACCGGTGAAGGCAAGGGAATGGCATGTCAAGCGGTATGTCTTTTGACAGAGTGTAAGCCATGAAGAAAAAAGAGCAGCTAAAAGAGCGAAATATACCTGCACGATTACTGTTCTTACTTTACTGTGCAGGCATGCTTTGGCTATTGTTCGGTCAGAGGATGGGAACCGGTTTTGATGAGACCAATGTAAACTGGATTCCGCTTGAAACGGTTAAATTATATTTGCACCTGACGCAAAGCAGCAATCCGTATTTTGTCCGTATTGCATATATAAATCTGGTTGGAAATGTCGTGTTATTTATTCCGATCGGAATTTTCCTTCCTTGTATATGGAAAAAGATGCGCTTGGTTTTCATAACGGCAGCGGTGGCAGTTGTTGCGGTGTGTATGGTTGAGATATTGCAGTATCTGACCGGATTGGGTTCGTGTGATATTGACGATTTGATCCTTAATACTGTCGGTGTAGTATTGGGTTATGGAGCGTGGCGCATATATGCGCGATTTTCGGGCAGACAATAACACTTAAAACGCACAATTTCGACCTCCCGGGCATAGGTTAGCCCGGGAGGTTTTGCGTATGAAATTCTGTTTGATCACATTTCGTTCTGTTACGCCGGCACAAAGAGGAGAAAGCATATTACGGCGTGCAGGGTTAGAATGTACATTACAGAGGACCCCACGCTGGATGGAAGAAAGAGGATGCGGCTACAGTATTCGTGTTCGGCATCATGATATGATGGCAGCGCTTGAATTACTCAGGAGTAATGATGTCGTGTTTCAGAAGGTGTATTTGCGAAGGGATAATGGGACAATGGAGGAATTGTCGCCATGATCTATCTTGATAACAGCGCCACCTCGTTTCGTAAGCCGGCGGCAGTATCAGAAGCGGTCATAAAAGCAATGCATAGGTGCGCCAATCCCGGCAGAGGGGGATATCCGGCGTCAATGGAGGCAACAAAAACGGTTTATGCCTGCAGAGAGCTTGCGTCAGAGATGTTTGATTGCTTGCCGGAGCAGGTCGTCTTTACCTCGAATTGTACACATGGATTAAATATTGCGATCAACACACTGGTGCGTCCCGGTATGACGGTTGCAGTATCGGGTTTTGAACACAACGCAGTTACACGTCCGCTTAATATGCTTCGTGCAAAGATGATCGTAGCGGGAAGAAAGCTGTTTGATTGGGAAGATACACTTGTTTCATTTGAGCAGGCGCTGCGAAACGGTGCACAGGTTGCAATTTTTACACATGTTTCCAATGTGTTTGGTTATATTTTGCCCGTTGAGGAAATGAGCGCTTTGTGCAGGCAATACCGCGTGCCGTTTATTATTGATGCCGCGCAGTCAGCAGGCGCGCAGCCGGTCCGACTTGGACAGCTTGGGGCGGATTTTATTGCAATGCCCGGCCATAAGGGATTGCTTGGACCGCAGGGGACCGGACTTCTCTTGTGCGCAAATACAGCCAAGCCGTTGATTTATGGCGGAACAGGCAGTGATTCGATTCGTCAGCAGATGCCGGATTATCTGCCCGATGCGCTGGAGGCGGGGACATTAAATGTGCCGGGGATCGCTGGATTGCATGCCGGTCTTAAGTATCTGAAGCGGATTGGGACGGAAACGGTGTTTATAAGAGAGCAAAAGGAAGCAGACAGATGCGCAAGACAGCTGCAGCAGTTAGGTGTACGTGTGTTTTCCGGTGAGCATCAGGCAGGCGTCGTTTCGTTCGTACCGCATATAGATTGTGAAGAATTGGCACAGGGCTTTGCAGAGCATGGGATTGCAGTTCGTGCAGGTCTTCATTGTGCGCCTTTGGCACATGAAAGTGCGGGAACCTTGGAAAGCGGAACGGTGCGCGTCAGCTTTGGACATGAAGCTTCGCAAAGCCAGACGAATTGTCTTATAAAAACAGCAAGATTTCTTTTGGGAAGTTAAAAATTTTTTCTTTTACTATTGCGTATAGTAGTGCAATCCGTTATAATAAATAAGATAATAGGCTTGTTATACAAATTTTATGAAAACACGGAAGATATACACTAAAAAGGGGTAAAGAGCATTATGGGAACTATTCAGTCAATCTTTCAGCAACTGCCGGGAATGCAGTGGTCGGATTTCCTGGATATCATCATCGTTGCGGTGCTGATTTATAAGCTTTTACCGCTTTTGCGGTCGACCGGCACGATTCGGATTGCATGGATTGTGATTGCGGTGATCGTGATGGCATCTCTGACGGATGCACTGAAATTGCATACCCTCAGCTTCCTGTTTAGTCAGTTGCTTGCGGTTGGATTGATCGCGGTCGTCGTTTTATTCCAGCCGGAGATTCGACGTATGATTGAGCATTTAGGAAAGATGAAGCTGAAAAATTTTCTGAGCCCCGAAAAAACAACTGCAGAAATGGTTTCGGTTATTACGCAGACGGTGCGGGCGTGTGAGGTCATGAGCCGTCAGCGTGTAGGCGCTTTGATCGTATTTGCCCGCACAAACCGACTGGAGGAATATTTTAAGACAGGCACGATGATCGATGGTCAGGTTTCTGAACAGCTTATCCGCAATGTATTCTTCCCGAAGGCTGCACTGCATGATGGTGCAGTAATCATTCGCGACGGCCGTGTAACGGCTGCAGGATGTGTTCTTCCTTTATCGGAAAGTGATCGTCTGAATGCAGATCTTGGTACACGCCATCGCGCAGGTGTTGGAATGAGTGAGGTGTCCGATGCTGTCGTTGTGATCGTATCCGAAGAGACCGGCGCGATCTCTGTTGCAGTGGGCGGAATGCTCAAGCGCCATTTGGCACCGCAGACATTGGAAAGACTTCTTAAAAACGAATTGTGCCAGGACGAAGAAGAGCACGAGGAGAATCTGGTGCTTAAGCTTCGTCAGAGACTGCAGAAAAAGGAGAAAGGAGACGGAAATGAAAAGTAAAATTTTAACTGGTCTCGCTTCTGTATTTGTAGCGCTCTGCTTATGGCTGTATGTGATCACTGTAGTTAGTCCCGGTTATGAAAAGACATTCTATAATATTCCCGTTGTGGTAGTCAATGAGAGTCTGCTCACAGAGCGCAATCTTGTCATTGTAGAAAATAAGGATACTATGGTAACGCTTCATTTGGTTGGAAATCGTATAGATCTGAACAAGCTTAATAGCTCAAATATTACCGTAACGGTTGACGCCTCGCGTATTTATGAGGCGCGCAACCATGAAATGAGTTACTCTATCACTTATCCCGGAGATATTGCAGATGATGCAGTAACGGTGCAAAGCAGAAATCCCAGCACCATTACGCTTCAGGTGGCAGAGCGCACCAGCAAAACGGTAGAGGTCGTTGTTGAATATACAGGTTCTCTTCCGGAAAACTTTGTCTGTGATAAGGAAAATGCAGTTCTTACCAATCAGGTCATTACGATAGCAGGACCAAAAGCAGACATTGACAGGATCACGCAGGCGAAGATCCGTGTTAATCTTGACGGAAGAAAAGAATCGATCAGCCAGAGCTTTGAATATGTTTTAACAGATGCAGTCGGTGAAGAGGTTGATAAGAGGCTTATTGTTGCCGATGTAAATACTGTTGGATTGTCGGTTAAGATCCAGAAGATGAAGGAAGTGCCCGTTCATTTGCAGATCATAAATGGCGGCGGCGCAACAGATAAAAACGTTAAGATCGATCCGGTTAGCATTCTTGTGTCCGGCAGTGAGAGTATTCTGGATCAGTTTACCTCTCTGGATGTTGGTTCAATCAACCTGTCTGAGTATTTAGAGGATACAGTTTTGACCTTCCCGATCGTGCTTCCTGAGGGTGTTATAAATGAAACGGGAATCACGGAGGTAACGGTTGAGCTGACTTTCCCCGGCCTTGTAACTAAGAAGATAAATGTTACCAATATTCAGACTGTTAATGTTCCTGCCGGCCTGAAGGAAAGTCTGATCACACAAAAGCTGGAAATTACGCTTCGTGGACCGCAGTATCTGATCAGCAGGATCAGGAGCAGCGATATTATTGCACAGGTAGATTTTTCCGGTCTGCAGGCAGGAACGGTTAAGGTCAAGCCGAATATTATTGTAAGCGAGAGTTATTCCGGTGTAGGTGCGGTCGGCGTGTATAGCGTATCTGCAACCTTGCGCGAGTGATCGGTGAGAGGAGAATCGTGATACATGGAGCAGTTAGTCCGTGTTGTGAAGACCAATGATGATGGAACTGCCCAGGTGATGCACGTCAGACAGAGCGCCTGCTCAGGCGATTGCCATAAATGTTCCGGCTGCGGTGCGGTGCAGCAGAAGATGATTTTTCTTGCGCGCAATCCGATAGGAGCCCATGCCGGAGAGCTTGTAACAATCAAAACACAGTCGGCACCCGTGTTAGCCGCTGCGGCGGTCATATATCTGATCCCTTTTGTTCTGTTTTTTACAGGATATATGGCAGGACACTTATTATGGCAGCTTGGCGCGCTTGCCGGATGCTTGGCGTTTGCCGCAGGAATCGTTATTGCGGTCGTTTACGATCGCCGGGTCGCGGCAAAAAAAGAAACTGTTTATACAATTACAGGATACCCGCAAACAGCGTCGGGATTCTGGGAAAAAGGGGATAATGTCCTTGATTAAAAGCATGACAGGTTATGGCCGCGCAGTGGAGACGGTTAACGGCAGAGAATATACCGTTGAATTGCGATCGGTAAATAACCGCTATCTTGACTGCTCTGTTCGTCTGCCCCGCGTGGTTTCCTTTGCGGAGGATGCGGTGAAGCAGGCAGTAAAAGCATCGGTCTCCAGAGGCAAAGTAGAAGTATTCATTTCTATGAGCAGTGAGGGTGCAGATGAAGTCCGGATCAGTCTTAATAAAGCAGTTGTAGAAGGCTATCTGACCGCTATGCAGCAGATGGTTGATGAATATGGGATCCGTAATGATATCGGTGTATCGTCGATGGCACGGCTTCCGGAGGTTTTATCTGTTGAGAAACCGCAGGTGGATGAGGATCAGTTAATGAACGATCTGATGCTGGTTGTACATAAGGCTATGCAGGGTTATGATGCGATGCGCTGCACTGAGGGTGAAGCACTTGGTCGGGATCTGCGCAGTCGCGGTGAGGCGATTCTGGAGCTTGTTTCGCAGGTGGAGAAAGGCAACGAGCAGACGGTCATCAATTACCGCAACCGGCTGGAAGCAAAGCTTAGGGAAGTACTTGAGAATAAGGCCATTGATGAGGGCCGTATTTTGACAGAGGCGGCAATTTTTGCAGATAAAGTTGCAGTTGATGAAGAAACTGTACGTCTTCGCAGTCATTTGCAGCAGATGAATGATATGCTCGATGGCGGTGGTGCTGTTGGCAGAAAGCTGGATTTTCTGTTGCAGGAGATGAATCGGGAGGCAAATACGATCGGTTCGAAATGCACAGATGTACAGCTTGCCCGAATCGTTGTAGATATTAAGGCTGAGCTGGAAAAGATTCGTGAGCAGACACAGAATATCGAATAAGAGGTCGTTATGAAATTGATCAATATTGGGTTTGGCAGTATGGTTGCCGCTGCCCGTATTCTGGCTGTGCTGGAGCCGGATTCTGCACCCATCAAGCGTGTTATTCAGGAAGCAAAGGAAAGAGCGATGCTGATCGATGCGTCTTACGGCAGAAAGACGATGTCGGTGATTGTGATGGATACAGATCATGTAATTCTTTCGTCACTGCTGCCTCAGGACATCCTTGAAAGGTGGACAAGGGAGGAAACGGCACATGAGTAATAGGCTGTTTGTGATATCCGGTGCTTCCGGTGTTGGTAAGAGTACCGTGCTCTCCCGTGTTATGGAAAAGCGCAGGGATATGCTTTTTTCCGTCTCTGCGACCACACGAGCACCGCGCCCGGGAGAACGGGACGGTGTTGATTATTACTTTGTATCAAAAGAAAAATTTCAGGATATGATCTCCGGTGGAGAGTTCCTTGAATATGACTGCCATATGAATAACTATTATGGAACGCCTAAGTTTCAGATAGAGGATAAGCTTAAAAGGGCGCACGTGCTTTTGGATATTGAACCGAATGGTGCGTTTGCGGTCCGGAAAGCATGTCCGGATGCGGTGCTTATTTTTATTGCACCTCCGTCTATTGCGATTTTGGAGGAACGTCTGCGCAAGAGAGGAGATACCTCGCCTGAGCAGATGCAGATACGGCTTGAAAGAGCCGCCTGGGAAACAGAGCAGGGTGCTCATTATGATCATGTTGTAGTCAACGATCAGGTGGATGCCTGCGCAGAAGAAATTTTACGTATAATCGCCGAAAAGGCGCTTTAATTAGGAGGAATTTACTATGCTTTACCCCCCCGTTGCAGATTTGCTCAAAAACGTTGACAGCCGTTATTTGCTTGTCAATGTAGTTGCACAGCGCGCAAGACAGATATCGGAAGAAGCGGAAGCTCTTCAGGAAGAGTTAACGGAAAAACCCGTAACACTGGCAATTCGTGAAGTCGCAGACGGAAAGCTGTCTGCAAGTTTGAAGGATGAATATATGAACTAAGAGAGGGTGAGGGCTTTATGATTGCAAAAATTGCTGTAGCAGCGGCAAATTTCGCTATT
>JAZNNK010000127.1:0-3400 GCA_045580205.1 Faecousia sp. | reverse complement strand
TATCCCAGATAACCGGCAGACCGATCCAGTCGGCCTCTGCAATCTTCTGAACAACAGCAGCTCTTGCATCGGCATCAATTGCCATTGCAACAAGATAAGAAGCAACAACACCCAGCAGGATCGGAACGATCTTGATCATTCCCTTACCCCAGATGTTGCAAACAACGACCACAATGATTGCAGCCAGAGCCACGATCCAGTTGGTGTGGCAGTTGGTGATAGCAGAGCCTGCCAGAGACATGCCGATACAAATGATGATCGGACCGGTAACGATGGGTGGGAAGAAGCGCATAACCTTCTTTGCGCCATAGGCCTTAAACAAGCCTGCCAGCAGCAGATATACAAGACCTGCAGCGGCAACACCTGCACAAGCATAAGGCAGCAGTGCAGCATTGCTTGCGCCGTCCGCTACGGGAGCGATGGCAGCATAGCCGCCCAAGAAAGCAAACGATGATCCCAAAAATGCGGGGACCTTCATTCCGGTTATCAGATGGAACAACAGTGTTCCGAGACCTGCAAACAAAAGTGTAGTGGATACGTTAAGACCGGTGATCGCAGGAACAAGCACGGTAGCGCCAAACATGGCAAACAGGTGCTGGATTCCCAATACCAGCATTTTAGATCTGCCCAACGCCTTCGCGTCGTAGATCGCTTCAGTGGTTTTTTCTTCCATAAATAGCCTTTCCTTCCTCTTTCGTTCTTAAAGCGGCATAAAAAACAGAGGATCGATCAGTCAGACCTTTCATGTCTGCGCGGATCATATCCTCCTTCTTCGTGTTTTTTCTGCTCTGGTTGATATTATACTCCCTTTTTCGTAAAAAGGCAACATTTAATTGCAGCCTTTGTAAAAAGTTTTCGATATTTTTTCTTCTGGAAAATATGCCATTATCACACAAACCAACATCTGTCAAGTAATATTTTTTTGTCCTCTTTTTGCCTTTTGTGAAAAAATTTTTTGGTTAAAAGATAGGAAAAAGTTGCACTTTATCGAAACTGCTTATGTAAACCAAAATGCATAATTTTTTTGCCGGACGCGTTAAAAAACAGGCTGTGGAAAAACTTGTGGAAAGTGTGGAAAAGTCAATATTTTCAACAGATATTTCTTTCATGTTTTTCTGCCTCTACTATAGATACCTTTTTGCATAAACGACTGAATATCACCTATAAAGATCAGTTTTTTTCGTGTTATGTTGCCATTGTTTTCCTTCTGGTTATGTCCCAAAAATTATAAAAAATTGACATTTTCTCCAATAAAACCTCCACAGACGCCTTGTTTTCTTCTGCCATGCCCTTGTTTTTTGTTTATTTTTCACAAATTCCTCTTTCGTATGATTTTGGTGCCGCTGGAAATACTGATAGAAAACAATATCATATCAGGAGGAACACTGTGCAGGGAAAAGTGGAGATATGCGGTGTAAATACCGCCCGGCTGAAAGTTCTGTCCCAGGTAGAAATGGATGCGCTTCTAATGCAGGCAAAGGCCGGCGACGTATCCGCTCGCGAAAAGCTGATTGAAGGAAACTTGCGACTTGTATTATCTGTCATCCAGCGCTTTGATAAAAGGGGTGAAAATCCCGACGATCTGTTTCAGGTCGGATGCATTGGTCTGATCAAGGCAATTGCCAATTTCGATCCGTCAAAGCAGGTTCGTTTTTCAACCTATGGCGTTCCTATGATTGCCGGAGAGGTCCGCCGGTATTTGCGGGATAATTCTGCCATCCGTGTATCTCGATCGGTTCGGGATATGGCCTACCGCGTCCTGCAATGTAAAGAGACGCTTTTATTGCGGCTCGGTCGGGAACCAACGCTTGATGAGATTGCAAAAGAGCTTGGTATTTCGCACGAAGATGTAAGCGAGGCCCTTGATGCGATCTGCTCGCCTGTCAGCCTGTATGATCCGGTCTATGCCGACGGGGGCGATCCGCTTACCGTAATGGATCAGGTTCGCGACACAAAAAACACAGAGCATAACTGGATGGAGCACATTGCCCTTCGCGATGCCTTTCAGGCGCTCGGGGCGCGGGAAAAACAGATCCTCTCCCTTCGGTTCTATGACGGCAAGACGCAAATGGAAGTTGCAAACCTCGTAGGTATCTCGCAGGCACAAGTCTCCCGATTAGAGAAAAACGCCATCAGCGCAATGCGAAAAAGTGTCAGCGTGTCGTGATCCTGCAACGCCAAGGGTTAAATTAGTATTGCTATTTCTTTTATTTAATGTATAATACAAGCAGATACTTCTTTTGAAGGAGGCGCGGACATGGAAAACAGACTCTCTTTCAGTCGCGGATGTCTGCTTGGCATGGCCATAGGCGATGCTATGGGCAGCACGGTCGATAAAAAATCCTGGGAAGATATCAGCCTCGCTTACGGTCCAAACGGACTGCTTGGCTACGACCTGCAGGATGATTACGCAGAAGTGTCCTCCTACACGCAGCTTGCCGCATTTACAGCAAACGGTCTACTCTTGGGTGCGACCCGCGCACACGCCGATGCGTACCCGAAATACATCGCGCTATCACAGCGCGAGTGGGCAAAAAGTCAGCAGTTCCGCCTTTCTCCTGAAAAGACATATTGCTGGGTCGCGCAGGTCCCCTCTCTCCGGAGAAGAAACTGCATGGACACGCATATGCTTGAAAGTCTGAACCGCGATACGACCGGCACATGCGCAGCGCCTGTAAATGCCGCCTTCTCCCCCGGAGCACTGACCTGCGCCGTTGCCGTTGGTCTGTTTTTTGACCCGATACGGATGGATGTCTCACAGTTAGGCATTCTCGGCGCAGAGGCCGTTGCCGTATCACACGGCGCACCCGAAGCCTTTTTATCCGGCGCAGTCATTGCTTACGCAGTTGCCGGCATTCTTTATTCTCCGGAGCATACGCTTGCAGAGCAATTTACACAAGCCGCTTCCGCCGTACAAAACCAGCTGGGCAAACAGCACCCACAAGCAATGCAAAAAATATCTGCGTTCTTAGAAAAAGCGCTTACCCTGACAAAAGACCCGGAGCTGACACCTCTTGCCGCCATGACGATTCTCGGCTGTACCTCTGCCGCAGAATGCCTTGCCGGTGCGCTTTATGCGAGCATCATGCATGAAAAGAATTTTGACGAAGGCATGATCACCTCTGTCAACCACTCCGGGCGCAGCGCCGCAGTCGGTGCTCTTACCGGCGCATTTCTCGGCGCCCGGCTGGGCGCAGAGGCGCTGCCGGAGTTTTACTTAGAATCCTTACAACAGACCTCTTTACTGACAGAGCTTGCAGAGGACCTTGCTCTCGGCCGTCAGACTACCCGCATTTTCGACGACGACTGGGACCAGAAATATGTGCAGGGACTGCCTGTTCACCGCTGATATGTAAAAAATATTCCCTCTTTTCTTCGAAAAGCCCTTGCAAAACGAAAA
>JAZNNK010000126.1:0-3180 GCA_045580205.1 Faecousia sp. | reverse complement strand
CTTTTCAGCGACTCTGGTCTCAGAGCGAAGGACCTTTTGCGCATGTTTGCGCTTCTTTTTTTTGGGTTTTTCAATCGTCCGGTCTTTTCCGTTGACCAGAAGTAAATACATCTCATCTGCTCCAATTATATAAAACAGATTTCCCGTATCTCTTCCGGCTTTGGACATAACTACGTCCGCAATTGTTAAATCCGATAATTCTGGGTCCATAATCAAAGTCCTTCGTCGACGGTGAGTATTTCCGGCTCCCCGTCGGTGATGAGTACAGTATTTTCATAATGCGCTGAGAGCTTACCGTCTGCAGTAACTGTTGTCCAGTGATCCTTGAGGATATAGACATCTGCAGTTCCGGCATTGACCATCGGCTCGATCGCCAAAGTCATACCGGGAAGCAATCTCGGCCCACGACCGGGTGCACCGAAATTCGGTACCTCCGGCTCTTCATGCAGCTGTGCGCCTACGCCGTGACCTACGAAAGCGCGCACAACCGAAAAACCGTTAGACTCCACATACGTCTCGATGGCGTGGGAGATATCAGAAACGCGATATCCGCGTTTTGCAAAACAAATGCCTTCATAAAAGCTTTGCTTTGTAACACGAATCAATCTCTGCGCCTCGGTGCTGATCGCACCACAGGGAAACGTCGCTGCACAATCACCATGAAATCCCTTATAATATGCGCCGACATCTACGGACACGATATCGCCTTCCTGCAGCTTATAGCCGCCCGGAATACCGTGAATAACCGTATTGTTGACACTGATACAGGTACTTGCTGGAAAGCCGTTATAATGCAGGAACGACGGTTTGGCGCCCTGCCGCACGATAAAATCACGCACAGCCTTATCAATCTCCTGCGTAGATACGCCTGGTCTTACCATTTCCCCTGCCAAAGCACGGGCTGCCGCGGTAATTTTACAGGCCTGTCGCATGTACGCAAGCTCTTGTCCAGTCTTGATCGCAATCATACTGTTTCCCCTATTGCCTTGAGGATATCGCGTTGCGCCTGTTCGATCGGCTGATTGCCTTCAATCAGGCGGAGCTTTGCCTGCGCGGCATAATACTCCTTCAACACCTCTGCGGACGCATGGTAAACCTCCAGACGATGTCGCACCGTCTCCGGTGTATCATCCCGTCTTACAGCAACCTCTGCGCCACATAAGTCGCAGACACCCTCAGCTTTTGTCGGATTTGCGATGATATGATAGCTTGCGCCGCACTTAGTGCAGACGCGACGGCCGGTCATCCGGTCCTCTATCACAGCATCGTCAATCTCAATAGATATCACATGGTCGATCCGGATCCCTTTTGCATCCATTGCCTGTGCCTGCGCAAGTGTGCGGGGCACACCGTCAAGAATAAAGCCATTTTTGCAATCGGGCTGCGCTATTCGCTCTGCAACGATCGAGAGAATGATCTCGTCGGGAACGAGCGAGCCGGCGTCCATGAGATTTTTTACCTGCATGCCCAGTTCCGTTGCGTTACGCATAGCTTCGCGGAGCATGTTCCCGGTAGATATGGAAGGGATATGCAGCTTCTGGGAAAGAAGTTCCGCCTGCGTACCCTTTCCGGCGCCGGGCGCGCCTAACAGAATCAGGTTCATCGCGTTCCTCCGCTTAGTCAAGGAAGCCCTTATAGTGCCGCATGAGCATCTGTGCTTCCAGCGCCTTCACCGTTTCAAGGGCAACACCCACAACGATGATAACAGAAGTTCCGCCGATGGACATAGTCGCAACATCGGACAACAGCTTGCCGCCAATAATCGGCAGCAGCGCCACGATTGCCAGATAAATTGCGCCAAACACAAGGATCTTATTGATTACCTTGTGAACAAAATCGGATGTAGGCTTGCCGGGACGGAAACCCGGGATAAAGCCACCGTTTTTGCGCATATTGTTGGCGATCTCAACGGGGTCATACTGAATGGTGGAGTAGAACCAGCTGAAGAAGAAGATCATCAGGCCGTACATAATTGCATATGCCCAGCTCTGTGCGCTCCAGACATTCTCATACCACCAGCCTTCGCTGACACCAATAAATGCACAGATCGTAGCAGGGATCGTGCAGATGGATTGTGCGAAGATAACAGGCATAACACCGGACATTGCCACCTTGATTGGCAAGTTGGAGCTTTGTCCGCCATATACCTTGCGGCCAACAACACGCTTTGCATACTGGACAGGAATACGCCGTTCAGCATCATTGACAAACACAATGAATACGACCAGTGCAACCATTACAACTGCAATGATCAGTCCCATCCACCAGTCGAGGTTCACCAACGTACCTAGACCACTGGGAAGACCGGCAATGATGTTGGCAAAGAGGATCATAGAGATACCGTTACCGATGCCAAACTCATTAATCTGTTCGCCCATCCACATAACGACGGAAGAGCCGGCTGTAAATGCCAGAATGATAACGATTGCAGGAACAATGCCCGTATCCGTAAGGATATTGTAGCTGCTGATCATGGTATAGTACGCAAAACCTAACAGCAGGCCGAGTGCAACCGTTGCATAGCGAGTGATGCGCTCAATCTTCTTTTTACCAACCTCGCCCTCTTCTTTTGCCATACGCTCAAGTGCAGGAATGGCAACAGTCAGAAGCTGAATGATAATAGAAGCGTTGATATAGGGCTGGATGCCCAATGCAAGCACGGATGCCTGTGCAAAGGCAGAGCCGGACATCGCATTGTACAAGCCCAGGATTGTTTCAGACAAAACCGTGTCGAACAGATTTGCCATAGAAGACGCATCCACATAGGGAACCGGAATGACGTTGCCGATCCGATAGATCAGCAGCATCATCATGGTAAAAATCAGCTTTTTACGCAGTTCCGGAATCTTCCAGGCATTCTGCAGTGTAGCTAACACTTAAACCACCTCGGCCTTTCCGCCTGCCTGCTCGATTTTTTCCTTTGCAGACTCAGAGAAAGCCGCTGCCTTAACAGTAATCTTCTTGGTCAGGTTGCCGTTAGACAGAACCTTCAGACCGTAAGGGCATGCAGAAATAATGCCCTTCTCAATCAACGTGCCAGCATCTACCACAGCACCGTCTTCGAAGCAATTCAGAACAGCCAGATTAATAGCTGTCAAAGGCTTCGCATAAATGTTGGTAAAGCCACGCTTGGGGATACGACGAACCAGAGGCATCTGGCCGCCTTCAAAGCCAACGCGG
>JAZNNK010000125.1:0-2308 GCA_045580205.1 Faecousia sp. | reverse complement strand
AATTCTAACTATTTGACCTAAAAACAAATTGCAATATATAAAAAATAATTGGAAACCAGAACAAATACACATTGTATCAATACTGGTTTCCAATTATGGCAGGGGCACAAGGACTTGAACCCTGAGCCTACGGTTTTGGAGACCGCCGCTCTACCAATTGAGCTATACCCCTATATATAAAAGGGGAAAATCCCCTGTTTCTTGATGGTGGGCCCTCAGGGATTCGAACCCGGGACGATCCGGTTATGAGCCGGAGGCTCTAACCAACTGAGCTAAGGGCCCATAAGTTGCGATGCATCATCGCGGAAGCTATTATACCATTGCGCCACTTTTCTGTCAAGGCTTTTCTTGCCTCTGCCGCACAGCTTTTCTGCGCGGCAGAGAGTCAGTTCTTTTTCTCCGGCAAACGACTGCGGCGACGGCGCCGTGTCGTATTTCTTTTTTCGCTTTCCGGCTCAGCCTTCTCTGCGCGGCGCGCATATGCCTCAGCCGCTTCCGAGGTCGCCTCATAGGTCAAACGGCTGATGCGCACCTTTCCATCCGGCTGTTCAGAAAGACGCACGCGAATCAGAAACTTCCCATGCTCTGGACAGGATGCCAGATCCATATATCTGCGGCCGGGCTGCGCAAACCAACGCGAGCCGAGCATTTGCCGGCCGCAGGTCGGGCAAAGATTATCCGCGCCGGACATAGCAGAAAGCGCCGCGCGCTTATCTGCAAAATCATAAAACACCTTTCGGCTGATACAGCCGGGAAGCTCCGCACCGTGAAAACCGTTAATATGACTCGTCAGCGCCTCGGCATATTCCTGCATACCGCGCGCAAGGTCCAGCCTGCTGCAGATCAGCGCCGTATGATACGCATCTCCAAGCGCATCGTGCGCCGGGCGCGTTGCCTCGATCCCGAAGATCTCCATTGCCGTTTTAAGCGCCTTCTGTGCATTGGAGCCATCTGTCTGGGCATTAAAGATCATCTGCGCATTATACCATCTGTTGACCCATGAATCATCAATACAGAATAGCCGCAAATTCTCCTGCAGGATCGTTATATCGTCAAAGCCCCACGTCAGGAAAATAACATTTTCCCCGCACCAGGCGCGAAACTGCTCCATCGCGTCCTTCATGGAAATACCCTCTTCACGAAGACGCGCCTCTTTAATGCCGGTCAGCTTGCTAACACGGCGATTCAGCCGCCGGTAGTACTTAGGCTTGATAAGCACCTGAAATTCATCCGCGACCTGCCGGTCCTGTGTAACACGCACTGCGCCGATCTGAATGATCTCACCGCGAATCTGCACAGGAAGCACCTTTCTGGCAGACGGCGAACCGGGCCAAGGCTGATTCCATTCCATATCCAAAACAATGTAATCCATCGTTAAACCCCTGTTCTTTCTGTCCTAATGGGTATCATATCACATCCGCACCGCCTGTGTAAACAGGAAGTTCTTACAGCACTGCATTTTATTGCAAAAATTTACTTGCAATTTACAAGCAGTTGCAGTAAACTGTCGATATATCCTATCGCGACTCTATTTTGCAGCCGCAATCAAAAAATTCAGGAGGCAGATATATGAAAAACCGTTCGCTTACAACCAAAAAACTGATCCTGACAGCCATGATGGCGGCCATGACAGTTGCAGGCTCTGCCCTGCGCATCACCGTACCTGCCAACATCGCAGGAACATCGTCTTTTCACCTGGGCAACATTCTTTGCGCCATGTCGGGTATACTGCTCGGTCCCTGGCTGGGCGGTCTGTCCGCCGGATTGGGCTCTGCTATCTATGATATGCTCAATCCGCTTTACATTTCCGACTGCTGGATCACATTCCTTACAAAAGGCGCATACGGCCTCGTCGTCGGTCTGATCGCAAGAAACTGCTGCAAAACATGGTCGCGAAAAAATGTTATCAGAACATATCTTGCAACCGCCGCAGGCGCAGTAACATATGCACTTTTATATCTGGCAAAAACCTTCTTCTACAGCGGTCTGCTGATTCACGGGCTGACGCCTGACGCAGCGCTTTTGAGCGTTGCGGGAAAGCTGCCGGCAACGACCTTCAATGCGGTCATCGCTGTTTTGTGCGCGCCGCTTCTGGCTTTTGCCGTTTCACGCACGCTATCAAAAAGCCATTTGCTTCCGGAATAATTTTATATAACGATATCGGGCGGCCTGTATGGCCGCCCGTTTTTACTGACCTGCGCTATTTTCAAATGTATCGCGGGTGATTGTTTCATGGTTTACATAATATGACCACTCTGCCTGTATATTATCAAACAGCATGCCAAGCACCTCT
Organism: Faecousia sp.; assembly: GCA_045580205.1. GTDB lineage: Bacteria > Bacillota > Clostridia > Oscillospirales > Oscillospiraceae > Faecousia. The sequence goes on along the minus strand of JAZNNK010000125.1, from coordinate 15 downwards.
GCCACCTTTTCAGAA
>JAZNNK010000124.1:0-2272 GCA_045580205.1 Faecousia sp. | reverse complement strand
TTGAATAATTTGCTCTTAGCAATATTACTCAAGAATTTTCGTTGGCTGTTAATTCGTTTTCACGATCTCTTAAACAATCCATTTATAATTGTCCAAGGTGTTTATAGTTCGTCTTTGCGTTATTCAATTTACAAGGTACAGTGCGCTCCGCCTCATGAGGTGAGCCTGTTCAGTTTAGCACAGTAGCTTTTCCTTGTCAAGAACTTTTTTCTTTTCTCGCCATTTTTCTTTGCTCCTGCGCATACTTTTGCGCCCCCTGCCGGAAGCGCTCGCTTATAATACCAAATACCCCCTCCGTTGTCAAGCATTTATTTCGATTTTTTCTGTCAAAATTATTCTTTCATTTCGAAAATCCAGAACAGGTATTTTGGCACCCGGTTTCCATACACGAAGCTGCAAGCCGCCGCCATGAATACTGAGATATTTTGCAGCGGCCTCTGCCTCTGCTTTTCCAAAAAAACCATAAACCTCCGCCGCCCTTCTAAAGTGCTCGCGAAGCTGCTGCGCATCGTTTTGCGCATTCTCTGCAACAATAATAAAATCTGCAGTATCCAGATAAATGACAGCAGGTGTTGTTGCTTTTAAATTTTTTAATGCCTCCTCCGCGCTTTCCCCTTCTCCCCGGTCGCCGGTATCTGTTTCAATAACCACATTTGCTTCATCTCGATAAACGACGACCGCCTGTACCGGACGCAGCTTTCCTATATCGACACGATTGACCGGAATAACCAGTACCACCGCAAGAACGAGAATATAAATAAAGCAACGCTTCAACGCTGATTCCTCCTATCCTCCGGATGAAGCCTTCTATTTCGCCAACGCATATTTTTCAGCCTCATTCTTAAAATGCCTTCACCCTCACATTTACGTCTTGTTGCAGACAAATATGAAACACCCAACGATTTAAGTCCCAGTAGATGGACCAGCAAAATAAGCAATCCTGCCGCAGTTCCCCATAGCCCGCACACCGCTGAGATCGCAGCGATCAAAAATCGCCAGCCCCGTATAGCCTGTGCAAAATCCCTATTAGGAAGCACGAAGCCGCACACACCTGCTATGCTCACAACGATCAGCGCCGCCGGAGATATAAGTCCTGCCTCTACCGCCGCCGTTCCCATAACGATTCCACCGACGATCGACACCGTCTGCCCGATGGCCTGCGGCAAATGGATACCGGACTCCTGAAGAAGTTCAAACGCAACCAACAATCCCAGCACCTCTACAATTGCAGAAAAAGGCACCGCCTCCTTGCTCTCGATGATAGACCTTAACAATGGCAGCGGTATCCACGACTGATGGAAAGACGCTATTGCAATATATACACCGGGAATAAGCAAACCTGTTATCATAGCTAAATATCGAAGAATACGCACCGCAGACGCCGTCAGATAGTCGCGGCTGCGATCCTCTGCGCTATGCATCAGATACACAAGGTCTACAGGTGCCAGATAGCCTAACGGCAGACCGTCGACCAACAGACCAACACGCCCCTCCAGCAGTCCCTGACAAAAACGGTCTGTTCGCTCTGTATAATGCAGCAGTGGAAACGCTGTCTTCCGCGAACCAGTAACGTATTCCTCAACAGACGAGGGTGTAAGCAATCCGTCAATATCAATTTCCTGCAAACGATCCTTCATGCGCTGTACAAAAGTCCTGTTCGTTAAACCCTCTATCCATAACACTGATATATTTGTCAGAGAACGCCTGCCGATTTGTGTTTCATACAGTCGCAGATCGGGTGTACGAAGATGGCGGCGGATCAAACTCGTATTTGAGCGTACCGTCTCAACAAAAGCATCCTTTGGGCCCTTAACAGTATTTTCCACTTCAGGGGCAGACAGACCGCGCTTTTCCCCCGTTTTAACTTCAAAAGAAATTGCACCTGCTCCCGGAAACAGTACAACACAAAACCCGTTTACCAGTCTTGACGCAACCGTATCCAGATCCATACACTCTGAAGCCACCGCATTATACACCGCACCGTAAAAAGCGGCATCATATACCTGATGTATGCTCTCACACGATATATTCTCAAAAATCGGTTTGATAATATATTCTGATATATCCCCGCTGGAAACCAGCCCATCTATGGCATATACATATAATGTATGCTGACCGCAATGTAATTGACGATAAAAAAAGTCCCCCGCATCCTGAAAAATAGACCGGATATTTGCATCTGATAATTCTCCGGGATATGCCGGCTGTTTTCCGGTACCTGGCTGTTTCATAACCTCACCTCCGGAATATTTTCCCCAAATACTATGGGATT
>JAZNNK010000123.1:0-2174 GCA_045580205.1 Faecousia sp. | reverse complement strand
GTATATATCGCAGCTGCTGCAGCTCTGCAAAAGACACCAGGTAATCGCTGATCGCTTTTGTATTTCCGGAACCGTGCGGAATTGAGCAGATCTTTTCAAAATAATAAAACACACGCTCCGGACGCAATCCGGCAAGTCTGTCCGATCTCATAAACATACTCCTTTACAACCGGCTTTTTATAAAAAGACCACAGGGAACTCCCTGTGGTCATACTGTGTAATCAAATAAGGCTTAAGGAAAGTGTCAGCACGATCCATGCCAGTGCGACCCACTTGGTAGCGGAGGCAAGAACCCTATCCAAACTGCCCATCTTATTCTTGCTCATATAGGAATCTGTATTGCCGGAAATTGCACCGGAGAGGCCAGCTTCCTTGCCAGACTGGACCAACACAACAATGATCAGCGCAAGACTTGCAATAACCTCCAAGACAGTTAAAACAATCTTCAAAACTTCCATTTCCTAACCTCCCTCCAACAATACACCTCGTGTATATGGATAGCAATCATTAGCGGTCCAACCTTCGGACTCGCAAACACTCGATTATTGTATCACAGCATTTTTTAAATTGCAAGTGTTTTATCGATATTTTTTTACTTTATTTTGTTACCCAGCTTCCCGTTGCAGCGCAGGTCAAATATGCATTGATAAACGGGTCTAATGCGCCGTCCATAACCGCATTGACATTCGATGTTTCACAACCGGTGCGGGTATCCTTAACAAGTGTATACGGCATAAAAACATAGTTACGGATCTGGCTGCCCCACTCGATCTTCTTCTGCACGCCCTTAATATCCGAGATCTTATCCAGATGTTCGCGCTCCTTGATCTCTACGAGCTTGGACCGGAGCATACGAAGGCAGTTTTCTTTATTTTGGAACTGGCTTCTTTCTGTCTGACATGCAACAACGGTACCGGTTGCCTTATGGATCAGTCGTACAGCAGAGCTTGTCTTGTTAATATGCTGACCGCCGGCGCCGGAGGAGCGGAACACCTGCATCTCATAATCATCAGGCTTGATCTCCACATCCTGGCTGTCATCCTGAATATCAGGAATAACTTCAATTGCAGCAAAGGATGTCTGACGGCGTGCGTTAGCATCAAAAGGAGATACGCGGACAAGTCTGTGAACGCCGTTTTCTCCCTTAAGAAAGCCGTATGCATTTTCACCTTCAATAAGAATATCCGCCGACTTCAGTCCGGCTTCTTCACCCTCCTGATAGTCCATGATCTTATAAGTGTATCCGTGCGCCTCAGCCCAGCGCGTATACATTCTATAGAGCATCTGACACCAGTCTTGTGCCTCTGTACCGCCTGCACCCGCCTGGAAGCTCATCATAGCATTATTGCCATCGTAATTTCCCGTAAGCAGCGTTTGCAAACGACAGCGATCCATATCATCAGACAGCTTCTGGAATCCCTCCTTCAGCTCATCGAGCATAGAATCATCGTCTTCCTCTGCTGCCATTTCACAAATGGTCATCAGATCCTCCCACAACGAAAGCATCTGCTCATATCTACTGATCTTATTTTCAATCATTTTCGTCTTGACAACGATCTGCTGACTCTTATCGGGATTATCCCAAAACCCCGGTGCTTCCTGCATAGCATGAAGCCGCTCAAGCTCATTGCGAAGCCCCTCTAAATTCAGCGACTCCGACAGTCCATCGAGCGGCGCGCGAATCTCATTGAGTTTCTGTTTATACGAATCAAATTCAATATTCATGGGCTTGTACCCTCGTTTCCTTTTGCATTCAACATTTGAATGTATTATAGCCGAAAATAATAATCCTGTAAAGAGGAAAATAGAAAAACCAGGCGATCGCCTGGTTATCTTAACGACTGCTCGGCAGTCCGCCATCTTCCTCATAAAAATAGTCCTCCAGATCCATATTTATGTCATTCGGCTCACGCATAATCTCACCTCCCCGACTGCGTTCTTAATAGTATATGCGATTATAGAATGAAAATGAAGTTGAAAGATCTGGAAATAATCGTCCAAAAACATTTTTTGTTGACACTCTTGCATTTTTTGGTTACAATGCAATCAATGCATCCATTATATTGGTTGTTATTTCCACGTTTGTATCTTTGCTATACTTCAATATATGCGCCCGTAGCTCAGCAGGATAGAGCGTCCGCCTCCTAAGCGGAAGGTCGGGGATTCGAATTCCT
>JAZNNK010000122.1:0-7220 GCA_045580205.1 Faecousia sp. | reverse complement strand
TGCTGAGCCTAAGGTTTACACCCCTGCCGCACCCGGCAGCATAGAAGAGAAGATCGAGCTCTTTATTAAAGGTCTTCTTGCACATATGGGCTCTGAAGCTGTTCCGCATGCAGAAAAAACAGACGACACAACGTATTGTGTTGAGCTGACAGGCGAGGATCTGGGCTATCTGATCGGTCGCCGAGGCGATACGCTCGACGCGATCCAGCATCTTTGCAACTACTCTGTCAACCGGGGCATCGACGGTCATATCCGCATTAATGTAAATGCGGAGCAGTACCGCGAAAAACGTGAGGAATCCCTGCGCCGCTACGCACAAAAGAAGGCGCAACAGGTACTCAAAGCACACCGCCGCACCACACTGGAGCCTATGAACGCTTATGAGCGCCATCTGGTCCATGCCTGCCTGCAGGAAATGGACAAGATCACCACATACTCTGTCGGCACTGAGCCTAACCGCCGTGTTGTAATCGAGTACGTCCGCTAAAACAAAACACCGGCATTTTCATGCCGGTGTTTTCCTTCTTTATAAGGCCAAAAGACTTTTTCCTGCAAAATATCCGAGAACCAGGACGCCCAAAACAATTCGATATACACCGAACACGGAGAAGCTGTTCTTGCGTACATACTCCATAAGCGCTTTAATAACAGCAAGGCTCACAATAAAGCTGACAATGCAGCCAACAAGCAGCACGCAGATCTCAAGCATGCCCGCATCCACTCCGGAGAGCAGGAATTTTACAAGCTTTAATGCGCTTGCTCCCAACATGGTGGGGATCGCCAAGAAAAATGAGAACTCCGCGCCGGCGCTTCTTCCGACACCTAAAAGGATCGCGCCTAAGATCGTCGCGCCAGACCGGGACGTTCCCGGTATCAGGCTTAGACACTGAAAACAACCGATCAGAATTGCCGTACGGTAATCAATATCGCTAACTTCCTCTATCTTTTGCGCGCGATTTTTATTGGCTCTCTCAACGGCAATAAACGCAACGCCATACACGATCAGCATGATCGCCACGACCACATAATTATAAAGATGCGCATCCATCCAGTCATCCAGAAGCAGCCCGATCACCGCCGACGGCAGGACCGCCACCACGACTTTGCTCCAGAGCTTCCATGTGTCGATCTTCTGTGCGTTGTCTTTTTTGGGCGAAAGCGGATTGAGCTTATGGAAAAACAGCACGATGACCGCAAGGATTGCACCAAGCTGGATCACCACTTCAAACATGCTGTAAAATGCATCCGACACATTCAGGTGGATAAATTCATCCAACAGAATCATATGCCCGGTTGAGGAAACCGGAAGCCATTCCGTAACCCCTTCAACGATGCCGAAGAGGATCGCCTTTAGTATTTCAAAAATTGCCACAACAAGAACCTCCCCCAATAAGTTTTTTACAAGTATACTATGAAAAGGGTATTTTTTCAAGAACCTTTTCTCCTGGTTCGTTTATACAGTACTCTTTACAAATTGTTCACTCCCCGCTTTGTTTTTTGCGGTATAATAACAAAAAAGATTGGAGGCGTTTTTCATGGCTGTATCTGTTCTGATTGTAGAGGACGATAAAAACATTGCAGAACTGTTGCATCTGTATCTGGAAAAAGAAGGCTATGCCGTAACGATTGCATCTGACGGCGCGCAAGGTCTTTCCAAATTCCACGCCATTAAACCCGATATCGTACTGCTTGACATCATGATGCCTGTCATGGATGGCTGGGCCGTTTGCAAGGCAATCCGCTCCGAAAGCCAGACACCCATCATTATGCTCACCGCCAAAAGCCAGACCGAAGACAAGGTTACAGGTCTTAAAAGCGGCGCAGACGACTATATCACAAAGCCTTTCGAGATGAAAGAGGTCCTTGCCCGAATTGAAGCTGTCCTTCGCCGTTCCTCCGGTCAGACCGGAGAGCCTGCGGCGCGCCGTCTTTGCTTCGACAAGCTTATTGTTGACATGGACGCCTTTGAGCTGACAGTCGACGGCACAAAGATCGAAGCCCCTCCAAAAGAAATGGAGCTTTTATACTACCTCGCTTCCTCGCCGAATCGGGTATATACCCGCAACCAGCTTCTTGACGAAGTCTGGGGCTTTGACTATTTTGGCGACTCACGCACCGTCGATGTTCATGTAAAACGGCTGCGCGAAAAACTCGAAGGTGTTTCCGACCGGTGGAACCTGAAAACCGTATGGGGCGTAGGATATAAATTCGAGGTGCTGTAAGCATGAAAACGACATTTAGCCGCACCCTTTTTCCTGCTGCTATCATTCTGCTTGCGGCGCTTCTTGCCGTAGGCGCTTCCTTTCAGCTGCTTGCAAGAAACTACCTGCGGCAAAAAGCAATGGATGGACTGGAAGACGACTGCGCGGTCATTTCTCACATGGCGGCCGCCTACGGCAGTATCCACAACCTGTCTACCCGGGAATTTTATGTCAACCTGTCGATTGCGTCCCGCACATCCGGTGCAGACGCTGTTATTTGCGATAGCAGCGGCCGCCTGCTGATCTGCTCGGATTCACCGCTTGGCTGTGCGCACCAGGGCATGCAGATCACAAACAAGTCCTTTTTAAATCAGTTGCTTTCGCACAAAAGTATAAAAAGCACAGGTGTTATTGAAGGCCTTTATCGGGATATGCGCTACGTTGTGGCTTCTCCGATCGTTGCAGGCAATTCTTCTGATGTGGTCGGTCTTGTAATCGTTTCCAAACCAACCGCCTCTACGACTGCTGTCCTTAAAGAACTCTCTGACATTTACCTCGTGATTTCCTTACTTGTTGTCGCCATATCTGTTGTGATTATGACGGTATATGTGCGCAGACAATGCGCGCCGCTTAAAGACATGGCAAAAACAGCCCACGCCTTTGGTCACGGAGCGCTAAACGCCCGTGTTCCTGTACGTGAGGACTCTACGGAAGAAATACAGGAACTTGCGATTGCCTTTAATAACATGGCCGCCTCTTTAGAAAAAAGTGATTATCAGCATAAAGAATTTATTGCCAACGTCTCTCACGAGCTAAAGACCCCGATGACGACTATCGGCGGCTATATCGACGGTATTCTTGACGGGACGATCCCTGATGAAAAGTCGCGGTATTATATGCAGATCGTCTCCGACGAGACGAAGCGGCTGAGCCGCCTGGTAAGAAGCATGCTTGATATTTCTCTTCTGCAGGACCAGGGCGGTGTTCCCGATGAAAAAAAGGAACAGTTTGATGTTGCAGAATGTGTCGGTCGGACGCTGCTCTCGTTCGAACAAAAGATCACCGGCAAATCCCTTGCTGTAGATGTAGAGATGCCCCAATATCCGGTGTTTACCTTTGCCAACGAAGACTGGATCACACAGGTAATCTACAACCTGCTTGATAACGCCATAAAATTCTGCCCCGAGGGCGGAGCGCTGAAATTGCGTGTCCGCACAGGCGGTGAAAAAATCTTTGTACACATCGCAAACGACGGCGAGCCGATCCCGCCCGACGAACTCCCTCTTGTATTTGAGCGCTTTCATAAGCTCGACAAAAGCCGTTCTCAAAACCGCGACAGCTGGGGGCTTGGCCTGTATATCGTAAAAACGATCATCTGCAGTCATGGAGAAAACATCTCTGTCTCCAGCGATAACGAGAAAACAGAGTTTACTTTTACACTTCCTTTAGCAGACTGACTTTATTAAATGTTTTGAGGTTTTTATGGAAGAATTTAACCAAAATCCATACCGCAAAGAGTCCTCTGACTGCCGGGAGCAACGCTTCTATCAAACAGGCAGCACGCGGCCTCCGAAAAACCATCGCGGTTTGATGGCCTTTTTGCTTATAGCGCTTATTTTCGTCGGCGGTATCGCAAGCGCGCTCGGTCTTTTAAATGTCCAGCTGTTTCGCAAGCTCAATACTGCCTCCGGCTCGCCGGATAATTCTGTGCATTTTTCTCCCAACAACACAGACGATTCCTCGCAGGACACCCAGCAATCCTTTTTACCGTCCATATCCGATCCAAGCGGATTCTTAAATATCAACCAGTCTCCTGAATCTGTAGAAAACGTGCCGCAGGCAGGCGGATTGTCTTTGCAGGATATTTATTCCAAAGCGATTCCTTCTGTTGTCTCGATCTCCTGTTTATCCGCTTCAGGCGCGTCCTCCGGCACGGGCGTCATTGTTTCCTCTGACGGATACATTGTTACGAATTGTCATGTCGTAGAAAATGCCTCGCAAATAAGCGTCAAGACGACCGACCAGAAGGCCATGACGGCAACTGTCGTCGGCCTGGACGAAACATCCGATCTCGCCGTTCTGTATGTGCAGGCCGCCGAGCTTATACCGGCAGAATTTGGAGACTCCTCTGCGCTTCGTGTCGGCGACACAGTCGCAGCCATCGGAGACCCGCTGGGTGCAGAGCTTCGTGGCACTATGACTGACGGTATCGTCTCTGCAATCAACCGCGATATTACGACCGACGGCCGCACCATGACGCTTATCCAGACAAACGCCGCTCTCAACGCCGGCAATTCCGGCGGACCGCTTCTGAACTGTTACGGGCAGGTCATCGGCATTAACACGATGAAGATCGGCGACTATATGAGCGACGCCGGTGTCGAAGGGCTCGGTTTTGCGATTCCCAGCACAACCGTTAAAGAGATCGTGGATCAGCTTCTTTCACAAGGCTATGTTTCCGGCCGTCCTTCTCTGGGATTATCCGGATACACTTTATCCTCTTTTGACCAGACGATCTACCGTCTTCCCAAAGGTGTTTTTATCACGCAGGTCGATCCTGAAAGCGACGCAGCCGCAAAAGGCATCGTCGCAGGGGACATTCTTTTAGGAATCGACAACACGCGCACCGTCAACATCGACACAGTAAAAATGATTCTACATTCTCTCCGTGTAGGAGACAGCGTTTCGCTCCGGCTGTATCGCTCCGGACGCGAAATATCCCTGTCTGTTACAGTCGGAGAAGCAAAGTGAGGCATTCATGGAACCTGTTTTTCGTCAAAAACATACGATCTCTGCCATCCACTTAGACTGCTATGGAAGAACGAAGCCGTCTGTCCTGCTGTATTTTGTACAGGAAGCTGCAGGCGCGCATTGCAGCGAGCTTTCTGTTGACTGGGACACACTGGCAAAGCGGCATATGTTCTGGGCGGTCATCCGCCATCGCATGCAGATATCCCGCCTGCCCTCTGCCGGTGAAACCATCACCGTAGAAACCTGGCCCACGCCGACAACCCGTTCCGCCTTTCCGCGCTCCACGATCGGTTATGACGAGAACGGCAACGAACTCTTCCGCTCAATCAGCCTGTGGGTCCTGATGGACACACACTCCCGCAATATGATCCTTCCCGGAAAAAGCGGTGTCTCTGTAACAGGCACTCTTCGCGGCATTGAGCTTGCGCCGCCGCGATCCATTCTGCCGGAGTCTATGACCCACGAAGCAACAAAACGCGTCGGCTATACCGAGCTTGACCGAAACGGACATATGAATAATACGCGTTATCTTGACTGGATAGAAGATCTTCTGCCAAGCGCGTTTCATGCAGAAAATCCTGTTCGGGACTTTACGGTCTGCTACTTATCGGAAGCGACCGAGCAGCAGGAGGTCTCGCTCTTCTGGAAGCTTTCAGACGATAACATCCTGCATGTCGACGCCTATCGCAAACACGAAAATACACCCGAAAAAACAGACCGTGTTTTCTCTGCGCAGGTTCATTTTTGACAGTTGTTCTGTAAACCAAACGACTCTTTCCGACTTCTGTCGGATTTTGTAAAATATTTGGACATACCCCCTGTAAACCACTTGTTTGCAAGGGGATTTTCCTTTTTTCTGTGGATAAGGCTGTGGATAATGTGGAAAACTATCCTTCCTGTTTTTACACTTTTTTCCATTATTTTTGCTATTATGTAAACCTGCGTTCTTTTTCTGCAGGACACATTTTTCTGCGACACGGTTGCGAAAAAAACACCGTAGACCCTTGCGGGATCTACGGTGTTTATTATGCAATTATACTTTTACCTGTTTATAATTACAGCTGAGGTCCTGCTTCGACCAGAGCCTTGCCCGCCTCGTTACCGGTATACTTCACGAAATTCTTGATGAATCTCTCTGCCAGATCCTTTGCCTTCTCATCCCACTGTGCTGCATCGGCATAGGTGTTTCTGGGATCCAGAATGTTTGTGTCTACACCGGGAAGCGCTGTGGGCACTTCGAGGTTGAAGTAGGGGATCTTCTTTGTCTCTGCCTTGAGGATAGAACCGTCAAGGATCGCATCGATGATGCCACGCGTATCCTTAATGGAAATGCGCTTGCCGGTACCGTTCCAGCCAGTATTGACAAGGTATGCCTTTGCGCCGGACTTTTGCATTTTCTTAACAAGCTCTTCGCCGTACTTTGTCGGGTGCAGCTCCAAAAACGCCTGACCGAAGCAAGCAGAGAACGTGGGTGTGGGCTCGGTAATGCCGCGCTCAGTACCTGCCAGCTTGGAAGTAAAGCCGGACAGGAAGTAGTACTGTGTCTGCTCCGGTGTCAGAATGGAGACAGGGGGCAGAACGCCAAATGCATCAGCAGACAGGAAGATCACGTTCTTTGCATCAGGACCTGCAGAAACAGGACGAACGATCTTTTCTATATGATCAATGGGGTAAGAAACGCGGGTATTTTCCGTAACAGAGCCATCAGCGAAATCGCACTTGCCGTTCTCATCTACCGTAACATTCTCCAGAAGAGCATTGCGCTTGATTGCATTGTAAATATCGGGCTCAGACTCTATATCCAGATTGATGACCTTTGCATAACAGCCGCCTTCAAAGTTAAACACACCGTTGTCGTCCCAGCCGTGCTCGTCGTCGCCGATCAGCAGACGCTTGGGGTCTGTAGAAAGCGTAGTCTTGCCGGTACCGGAAAGGCCAAAGAACAGCGCAGTGTTCTCACCGTTCATGTCGGTGTTTGCGGAGCAGTGCATAGAGGCAATGCCGCGCAGGGGCAGGTAATAGTTCATCATGGAGAACATGCCCTTCTTCATCTCGCCGCCGTACCAGGTGTTCAGGATGACCTGCTCGCGATGGGTGATGTTGAAGACAACGGCAGTCTCGGAGTTCAGGCCGAGCTCCTTGTAGTTTTCAACCTTGGCCTTGGAGGCGTTGTAGGACACGAAGTCCGGCTCGAAGCTCTCGAGTTCCTCGGCGGTCGGGTTGATGAACATGTTCTTGACGAAGTGCGCCTGCCAGGCGACTTCCATG
>JAZNNK010000121.1:0-9179 GCA_045580205.1 Faecousia sp. | reverse complement strand
GCTGCACGCACCTCGTCCCACCGGATCTGTCCCTGAAAGCTGGAAATATCGATCCCCAGGATGCTTTCTCCTGCCACGCAGGTCAAATAGTCTCCTTCGTATCGGAAATCCTCCGGCTTATACGGATTCGGGATAAACGGTGATATCTGCTCCTGTTCATTCGGATCGACCGTATCGTCACCGTTTTTTTCTTTTACAAACCGCCAGGCATTTACGAGGATCGCACCCGCCGCCGCTGCAGCTAAAAGCGCCGCAAGCACCATGATCGCGGCGCTAAGATACGGGCGTTTTGTTTTTCTTTTCGGCGCGCTTTCTGCGGCTGCGTGCTCCGCCTGTTGCGGCGTTTGTTCTATCAGCTGTTCCATCGCGACCTCCTGTTTTCTTTTCATGAGTATATCACGCCGCATGCGATTTGCCAAGAGGAAGATAAAGGAGACGCCCTCTGCAAAGAAGGCGTCCCTATGAAAAATTATCGTTTAGTGTGCCGCATCCAGCGGACGTAGCACGCTATAAGCATCAAACCGTGTATCGTGAACCTCTGTTAAAAACACCAGATTGACTGTCGGATTTTGAAGCCCCGTCTGCTGCGCGACCAGATCGACATTGGACGCTGCCACATTCTGCAGATACAGGCGCGTTCTTCCGGACGGAAGCGGAAACAACGTTTCCTGTCCAACAAAAGAAACCGCAAAACGCTCTGTGGCACAAGCAGTAACCAGCGTTTCTGCCGCATTTTTAAGCACCTGTTCCTTGTTTTCGGGGAAGAGGATCTCCTTTTCATCGGGGTAACAGAAATCGTAAAGCACTACCTCGTTGAACCCAAGACCGCGCAGCTCTGTAATGATCTGCACCAGATACATCATCGTTCCTTCGCTGGCAGGGTTAAGCCAATAGCAGTAATCCTCATCCATCCACAGATAGCCGCCCGGCAGAGGAAGTCCGTCCGGCACATTCTCCAGACCGTAATAATAATCCCGAAGCGCCGGCATCCTTGCGATCGCGTACAGACCATTATCACGGATCATCTTGATCAGTTCATCCATCGCCGCAGTATCCAGCGCGGCATTTCTTCTGTTGCTGACAGTGGATGAATAAAAGAAGTTTCCGTAAATGCTTTTTACATCCACCATTACCGGCGTACCGGCGGGCAGCGCACGGATCTGCCGACGCACTTGCTCAATATCCTTTTCCAGCGCCGCCGCATCCACATAATACCCGGCAATCTGCGTAAGCTCTGTGCTTGTGCTGATCTCGCCCTGATTATAATAGATAGAAACCCGGTCATTATCATCCGGTGGTGTTGCAAGCAGACCGGGGGCAAAATTTACAGAAAGGCTGAAGTCCAACACCGCGCCTCCGTCTCTGGAATAGACGACGAATCTGCCCAGCCATATAAACCAGCACGCCGCTGCAACCGCAAGCACCAGCATGAAAATCAATACTGCAATCGCGACCTGCTTGAGCGTCTGCCGGGTACGATAGGATAAACTCATACGCTACTCCTTACTGCTCTTACGCAGCGCCAATTTTCCTTGGCATTTATTTTTACAACAGTAAAGCCCGCCTGCCCGAGCGCTGCAACGACCTCCGAAAGCCGGGAATCCAGAATGCCGGAGCAGATCACCGTACCGTTTTCAGCCACAAGCGATTTCAGTGCGCCGGACAAGCCGATGATCACATCGGCAACAATATTGACAAGCACCAGATCGTACTTGCACTCTGAAAGCCTGCGCATCAGCGCGCTGTCAGTAAGCACATTCCCTGTCATTGCCACAAACGCCGGTGCGCCAAAGCCGTTATATGCGCCATTTTCTCTGGCAACATCCTCCGCCTTTGGGTCAATATCGACACCGATTGCCTGTTCTGCTCCCAGTCGCAGCGCTGTGATGGACAAAATGCCGCTTCCACTTCCAAGGTCTAAGCATTTCATCCCCGACTTTACCTGTGTCTCCATTTCCTCCATCACCATTTGTGTAGAGGCGTGTGCTCCCGTTCCGAATGTCAGGCCGGGATCTAATATCACCGCCTTGCGTCCGTCAGTATCCGTATCGGCAAGCCAGTACGGGAGCACCACGAGCGACTGTCCGACAGGCTGCGGCGGATAATTATCCTTCCAGCTTTCCTCCCAGTTTTCCTGTGCAAGCGGACACACCGTCATTTCCAGCTGACCGTACGCACCGCGCTGCCGCAACGACTGCAAAAGCTTTTTCAGCTTTTCCATTCCGGCATCGTCTGTATCTGCAAGATAAAGCTTTATACACGAGCGTCCGCGAAGCTTTTCCTGCAGCGCTTCATCTATGTAATCCCAATAAGCGCGATTTTGCTCGAGAAATGCCGAAAACTCTGCCTGATCCTCCATAACCAGATCATCAAAGCCACCGGCAGTCAGCGCGCCGGCAACCTCTTCTATGCAGAAAGATTCCGTTTTTATTGTGATTTCCAGCCAGTTCATCACGCACTCCTTACCGTTTTTCTCTATTCTATCGCAAAGATAGAAAAATGACAACCTCTGAGAAAAAATATTTTCTTGGAAATCTTTTGTAAATCGACACATTTTTATCGATAATTGTTTGACAAACGTCCTTTGGGGACATATAATATGACTTGTTGTTTTTATTTATATTGACATTCATCGGAAAGAAGGGTCTGATAATATGTTTAAGATCGTGCGCAAAAAGGAGCTTAATCCCTCTGTTACACTTATGGAGATTGAAGCCCCCTTTATTGCCAAAAAAGCAAAAGCCGGACAGTTTATTATTTTCCGCATCGACGAGCAGGGAGAGCGTGTTCCCCTGACGATCGCCGGCTATGACCGCCAAAAGGGAACTGTTACCATTATCTTCCAAAAGGTTGGCTTCTCCACAGTTGCGCTGGGCAACCTCAATGAAGGCGACTATATCCGCGATTTTGTCGGTCCGCTCGGCCGTCCTACCGATGTAGAAGGCAAAAAGCGTGTCTGTGTTGTCGGCGGTGGTGTCGGCTGCGCAATCGCACTGCCCTCTGCAATGGCCTTTAAGGAAGCCGGCGCTGAAGTTGATGTTATTGTCGGCTTCCGCAGCAAGGATATTGTAATTCTGGAAGAGGAATTTAAAGCCGCTTCCGACAATATGTATCTGATGACCGACGACGGCTCCTACGGTGAGCACGGTCTTGTTACCGCACGCCTGCAGAAGCTGCTTGAAAGCGGTCGCCAATACGACGAAGTCCTGGCCATCGGCCCCGTACCGATGATGAAATTTGTCTGCAAAACGACCGAACCGTTCGGCGTACATACGATGGTCTCTCTCAACCCTATCATGGTAGACGGAACCGGCATGTGCGGCGGCTGCCGCGTTACTGTCGGCGGCGAGACAAAATTTGCCTGTGTCGACGGTCCTGAGTTTGACGGCCATCAGGTAGACTTTGCCGAACTGATGAGCCGCAACAGCACATACCGTGAGCGCGAAACAGAGGTTTCAAAAACACACGCCTGCCGCATGGACGCTATGGGCAAGGCGCTGATTAAGTAAGGAGGGTGCTGTAATGGCAAATATGACACTTGTGAAAACCCCCATGCCCGAGCAGGATCCTCAGATCCGCGCGCGCAATTTTAAGGAAGTTGCACTGGGCTATACCGCAGAAATGGCGATCGAAGAAGCCGGTCGCTGCTTAAAATGCAAAAACCCCATGTGCGTTGCCGGCTGCCCTGTCAACGTGCGCATCCCCGAATTTATCAGCAAGGTCGGTGAAGGCGACTTCCGGGCCGCTTACGAGATCATTACCTCCACAAACGCGCTGCCCGCTCTGTCCGGCCGCGTCTGCCCGCAGGAATCACAGTGCGAAGCAAAGTGTGTCCGGGGCATCAAGGGCGAGCCTGTCGCAATTGGCCGGTTGGAGCGCTTCGTTGCCGACTGGTACCGCGAAAACATCAACGCTATGCCTCAAAAGGTTGCCTCCAACGGCATCAAGGTCGCCGTTGTCGGCTCCGGCCCTGCCGGCATGACCTGCGCGAGCGATCTGGCGAAAAAGGGTTATGCCGTTACGATGTTTGAGGCGCTTCACACCGCCGGCGGTGTTTTGGTCTACGGCATTCCCGAGTTCCGTCTTCCCAAAGCTATCGTTGCCAACGAGATCGAGAAACTCAAGGCACAGGGTGTAGAAGTCATGACCAATATGGTCATCGGTCGTGTTTTAACGATCGACGAGCTCTTCGAAATGGGCTATAAGGCAGTATTTGTCGGCTCCGGCGCAGGCCTTCCGATGTTTATGAACATTCCGGGCGAAGCACTCAAGGGCGTTATGTCCGCCAACGAATACCTGACCCGCACAAACCTTATGAAAGCATATGACGAATCTGCAGACACCCCCATCATTGCTTCCCGCGCCGTTGCTGTTGTCGGTGGCGGTAACGTAGCAATGGACGGCGCTCGCTGCGCTATGCGTCTGGGTGCTGAGCATGTCTATATTGTATACCGTCGTGGTGAGGCTGAAATGCCTGCCCGTAAAGAGGAGCAGCACCACGCCAAAGAGGAAGGCGTTGAATTTAAGACCCTGTGCAATCCCGTTGAGATCCTCGGCGACGAAAATGGCCGTGTCTGCGGCATGAAATGCGTGCGCATGGAGTTGGGTGAACCGGATGCTTCCGGTCGCCGCCGTCCTGTTGAGATCCCCGGAAGTGAATTTATTCTTGATGTCGACACTGTCATTATGGCGCTCGGCACCAGCCCGAACCCCCTTATCCGCTCCACGACCCCCGGCCTGGAAACAAACCGCAAGGGCTGTCTGATCGTTAATGAGCAGGAAATGACAACACGCGCCGGTGTCTTTGCCGGCGGCGACGCTGTTACCGGCGCAGCAACGGTTATCCTTGCTATGGGCGCAGGAAAGAAAGGCGCTGCAGCGATCGATGCCTACCTGTCCCGATAAT
This sequence comes from Faecousia sp., assembly GCA_045580205.1. Taxonomy (GTDB): domain Bacteria; phylum Bacillota; class Clostridia; order Oscillospirales; family Oscillospiraceae; genus Faecousia. The sequence goes on along the minus strand of JAZNNK010000121.1, from coordinate 4,273 downwards.
TTTATGTAAACCATTCCCTCTCCGCGATTTGCGGAGAGGGGCTTTTATACCTGTTACCAAACCCTGCAAAGGAGCTTCTGCCTTGAAAACCCGAACCATTTCCCTCTGTGCGCTATTCTCCGCACTGATTTCTGTTTGCGCATGGCTTTCTTTTCCTGTCGGTGATATCGCCATGAGCCTGCAGTTATTTGGCATCTTTTTTGCGCTTGGCCTATTGGGTGGAAAGCGCGGGACACTCTGTATCTGTGTATATCTTCTTTCCGGCGCTGTGGGACTGCCTGTATTTTCCGGATTTAGAGGGGGCGCGGGCGTCCTGCTCGGTCCCTCCGGCGGTTATATTACAGGCTTTCTTGCCTCAGGCCTGTCCTTCTGGTTGATAACCGCACTCTTTCCCCACAGAAAAATTGCCCGTCTCATCGGCCTGGTAACCGGTCTGCTTGTCTGTTATTTATCCGGCTCTGTCTGGTTTTACTGGTTATATGCACAGGACGCCGGCGCACTCAGTCTTGCCGCGATCTTTGCAAAATGCGTTCTTCCGTTTCTTCTGCCGGACTTTATTAAGCTTTTTCTTGCCTATTTTCTAAGCCAAAAAATCAAACGGTTTGTATATTGACTGTCTGCGCCGAATAGATTGTCCCAGGAGGGGATATCTATGCAGAAAAAAGACTTGTGGATTTTGATCGGCGCGCTCTGTGCCGCACTTTTGCTTGCCTTAACGCAGTTTTTTCAAAGCGCCATAACGACCGGCGCATGGGGCCTCAGCTTCCAAAAAGAAGGACAGACCCCCATCGGTCCCGTCGGAGCGCAACAGCTTTCCGCCTTTGACGCCGCCTATGTCGGCGACACCTCTGCACCCGTTCTGTATCTGACCTTTGATGCCGGATATGAAAACGGTTGCACCTCGCAGATCCTTGATACACTTAAAAAGCATTCTGTTCCCGCAGCTTTTTTCCTTGTAGGCAACTATATTGAAAAAAACGCCGATCTTGTCCGCCGCATGGTCGACGAGGGGCATATTGTCGGCAATCACACGATGCACCACCCGGACATGAGCCGCATCAGTGATCTGCAAAGCTTCTCCAGGGAACTGCAGGAATTAGAAAACCTGTTTTTTGATGTAACCGGAAAATCACTCCCTAAATTCTATCGCCCACCGCAGGGAACATACAGTGAAAAGAATTTGCAAATGGCAAAATCTCTCGGTTACAAGACCGTCTTTTGGAGCCTTGCCTATGTCGATTGGAGGACCGATGCACAGCCGACCAGGGAGCAGGCTTTTTCTAAGCTCCTTCCCCGTACACATAACGGCGCAGTCGTTCTTCTGCACTCCACCTCACAGACAAACGCAGAGATTCTCGACGAGCTGCTCACCCGCTGGAAGGAAATGGGCTATCGATTTGCAAATATTAACGAATTGTTTTAACTTTCCGTAAACATTCATTTTCTTGTGTTGAAAAGTCCGAATAATGTATTATAATAAAACCATTCTATCATTAAAGGTGATCGTATGAACAATATCGGTGGCTGGTTCCGCCGGTTGGGTCAGCAATTTTCTGCAGGCCTGCGACATTTTATGGCTGGACGCTATGGCGGCGACAAACTGAATATGACCCTCTTGGGCATCGGCGCGGCTGCCTGCGTGCTCTCCCTGTTTATTCCTGCGCCTATGCTCAAGCTGGCTTTGACGACGCTTTCCTACATTTTTATGTTTTGGGCCTGTTTCCGTTCTCTTTCCCGGAACACCTACAAGCGCTATCGGGAAAACCGCAAATACCTGATGTTTATCCAGCGTATTAAAGATCGTGAACATCGCCATTTTGACTGTCCCCGCTGCCGTCAGCCTGTCCGTGTTCCTCGCGGAAAAGGAAAAATTTCTATCACTTGTCCCAAATGTAAAGAAAAATTTATTCGTAAAACGTAAGAAGACTGCGCACCGCGCAGTCTTTTGCCGTTTATTGACACGCAAGTGGGGATTGACGAAATTCTCTGCAGCAGATAAAATAAAATTAAGCTTTGCAGAAAGGATGCTAAAGATGAAGTATAAAATTCTGAAAATCGACCCGTATTTACAACCCTTCTCCAAAGACATCAATCTGCGGATGCAAAATTATCTGCAAAAGAAAAACGCGCTGCTGTCTCCCGGTCAAACGCTCTCCGATTTTGCCAACGGACATTTGTTCTTTGGCTTTCACGCAGCAAAAAACGGCTGGTACTATCGAGAATGGGCACCCGGGGCAGATGCGATCTATCTAACGGGTGATTTCAACAACTGGGATCGCCATTCTCATCCGCTCGTAAAGAAAGATAACGGCGTGTTCGAGCTGTTCCTGCCCGGCAAGAACGCACTTGTTGCCGGCATGCGCGTTTTAGCTGTTGTATGCCGCAACGGACAGGTGTTTGAGCGGATCCCGCTTTACGCCAAGCGTGTGGTTCAAGATAAAAACACACTTGCATGGACGGCAGAAATCGTTCATGATGCGCCTTTTGCATGGACCGATCAGCACTTTGTACCGAAAAAAACACCGCTTATCTACGAATGCCACATCGGAATGGCACAGGAAGACGGCGCGGTCGGAACCTACGACCAATTCCGAAAAAACATCCTTCCCCGTATTCAAGCACTCGGCTATAACACCATTCAAATCATGGCTGTTATGGAGCACCCGTACTATGCTTCCTTTGGCTATCAGGTTACAAATTTCTTTGCGGCATCCTCCCGCTTCGGCACGCCCGAAGAACTTAAAGCGCTGATCAACGAAGCGCACCGACTGGGAATCGCTGTGCTTTTAGATGTAGTCCACTCGCACGCCTCTAAAAACACGCGCGAGGGAATTAATGAATTTGACGGGACCGATCATCAATTTTTCCATGCAGGTGCGAAAGGCAACCATCTTGCGTGGGACACAAAATGCTTCGATTACGGAAAAAACGAGGTTATCCACTTCCTTCTGTCCAATTTAAAATTCTGGATGACACAATATCATTTCGACGGCTTCCGCTTTGACGGTGTAACCTCCATGCTCTACCACGATCACGGCATTGGGACAGGCTTTGACTGTTATGAGAAATATTTTTCTATGAATACCGACACTGAAGCTGTAACATATCTGCAGCTTGCTACCGAGCTTGTGCGTGAAGTAAACCCGCACGCCCTGCTGATCGCAGAGGACATGTCCGCAATGCCCGGAATGTGTCTTCCCGTTGCTGACGGAGGAATCGGCTTTGACTATCGGCTTGCTATGGGCGCGCCCGATATGTGGATCCGCCTGTTAAAAGACCTTCCGGACGAATATTGGGATATCAACCATATCTACTATGAACTTTCCGGCCGCCGGCCCAAAGAAAAGGTTATTGGCTACTGCGAATCCCACGACCAGGCCCTTGTAGGCGACAAAACGATTATGTTCCGCCTGTGCGATCAAGCTATGTATCAGGGTATGCACAAAGACTGTCATGACCTCGTCATCGACCGGGGCATGGCTCTGCACAAAATGCTCCGCCTGATCACGCTCGCTCTCGGCGGTGAGGGATATCTCAACTTTATGGGAAACGAATTTGGCCATCCCGAATGGATCGACTTCCCCCGCGAAGGAAACGGCTGGAGCTACCATTACTGCCGCCGCCAGTGGAGCCTTGTGGACAGTCCTGATCTAAAATATCAGTATCTGAACGCATTTGATCGCGCGATGCTTACAATGAGCAAATCCTGTCGCGTGCTGCGCGGCCGCGACAAACAGCTCTGGCTGCATAACGACGATAAAACACTCGTATTTTCCAAGGGCAAAGCTTTGTTTGCCTTTAATTTCCACCCAACTAATTCCTATGACCACTTCTTTGTGCCGGTTGCCGACGCGGGAGACTACACGGTGTTTTTGTCGACCGACGACTATTGCTTCGGGGGACAGGGCCGTATTCATCACAAAACGTATACTGCTACTGTACACAATGACGGCCGCACCGGATTTTTCCTTTATCTTCCGAGCCGTACCGCCGTTATCATTAAGAAAAACTAACAAAGAAAAACGCGTGCGAAATGAATCGCACGCGTTTTTTCATTTAAGTGTTTGTTTTGCAAGTGTAATATACTGCTGCGCATCCGCGCGAAGCTCCGCGATCTGCTCAGGTGTCAATGTCTTTACGATTTTTGCGGGACTTCCCAGCAGCACCGATCCTGCCGGCGCCTTCGTCTTTCCTGTAACAACCGCCCCCGCACCAACCAAACAGTTCTCCTCCAGAACCGCACCATTGAGCACGATCGCGCCCATTCCGATCA
>JAZNNK010000120.1:0-5405 GCA_045580205.1 Faecousia sp. | reverse complement strand
AGCACACCGGACTCTGACTCCGTTTGCGGGGGTTCGAATCCCTCATCCTCTGCCAAAAGAAGCAGATACCCAATGGGTATCTGCTTCTTTTGTTTGTAGCGGTGGCAGGATTCGAACCGATTTATATGTTTAAGAGAAAGTCGGCTCGATTAAAATGGGTTCGTCCAGGTAGACTATTAATAGTAGAGTCAGTGGGGTGCAGATACCTCCATAAAAAAATGACCGCCAAATAACGGTCATTTTTTGTTTATGAATTAATTATGCGAAATCCTTTTCTTCTGCAATATCAGAGGCTTCCTCAAAGGTCTCCTCTTCTTCACAGGCATCATCGCATTCCTCACAGTCGCAGCAGCAATCACAGTCGCAGCAGCAGCCGAGCAGCTTTTTTGCCCATGCAACGATCTGATCACCATAGGTAGCGATCACATATACGATGCCGGCAATTGCAGCCAGGGTAGCAAGGATTTTCAAAATAACATTAAAAGCTTTCATACAGGGCGCCTCCATTCATCTATTATTCTAATATCAGTATAACCAGTCTGATCAAAAAAAGCAATAAAAAATTCTAAACATAGCCGTACATGCCGCGAATACTGACTTCACCGGATGTAACTGTTTCGGTTAGTCCGTCCTCAAAATAGACGATCAAACCGCCGTCAGAATCAATGTCCAATGCCTTTCCGTAGCGTCGATTATCACCGCACGATACGACGATCCGCTGGCCAAGCGTAATACAGTCTGCTTTGTAGGCGTTTATCAGCGTTTCTTTTTTTTGAAGGAGCATTTGATCCATCCGATAAAGGGCGCGGATCATGGAAGCGGCAATTACAGGCCGATCGACAGCTTTTTTGCAGGCCACTGATAGTGATCCCGCAATATTTTGCAGCTGGCTGGGAAAATCTTCCGGTGATTGATTGCAGTTTATGCCGATGCCGATAATGGCGTGATGCACGTAATTTTCGCCGGGCTGCATATATAGACCGGTCAGAATGCCGCCTAACTTTCTGCCTTTGTAAACGAGGTCGTTTGTCCACTTGATACCCGGACGAAGACCGGTCGCTTCTTCAATTGCGTTGCATATGGCAACGGCTACAGAGCAGGTCAGGTGCATAAGCGATTCAGCAGTGCAGTCCGGACGGAGGATGAGACTCATATATATGCCGTTTCCTGCCGGCGAATAAAAGTTTCGCCCCATGCGTCCGTGCCCGTTTGTCTGCTGCTCTGCGATCAGCACAGTTCCGTGTAGCGCACCGTTAAGCGCCAAGGTCCTGGCACGATCACTTGTTGAGTCGATGCTGTTAAACCAGTGGATATTATTGCGCCAGGGATGATCTTCAGGCAATAAGGAGAGAATTTGATCTTTCATCAGTCGATATCACTCAAAACTTCTTCCGGCAGATTATCCAGAAGCTCCGGATGTGCAATAATGCGTTTATAGTGCTTAAAAAATGCGGCGTAATAATAACCGTCTACAATGCGTTCATCAAGCGTAAACTTGCAGTCGAGATATTTGCGCTGAACGACTGTTCCGTCCTCCAGCACCTCCAAAGCCCTTCGCTTGCAGCCAAATGAGCCAAACACAGGAAGATTGCCGAAGTCGTACAGATGGTGATAAATCGGGGGAATACCCAATGATCCCATCGAGGTAAAAAAGACACTGCCGTGAAAAGGACTTACCTCCAGTAAAAAGCGGGGCAGCATACCGAAATAATCCAGTGTGCGCAGCAGCCATACAACAAACTTCAGAAATACACCCGGAATCAACATCAGTGCGTGTGCAGTATTATCAAAAGCAGAATCTAAGGGGGAGTTTTTTACTTTTTCGATCTGTTCGTTCATCTTCCGGTAGACATCTTCTGCGGTGTCATAGGGCGATAAATGTACTTTGATAACTGTTTCGGGGGATTGAGAAGTCATCTCTTTTTTAATGGTCATGCAAAACTGGATGTCGTTTCCCCGGGAGAAAATTTTCTGGCCGGCAATAAAACGGTTTAATTTCGGATATTTGCACATTGCGCGGCAGTAACAGGCCAGCAGAACATGCGTCAGGCCAAAGTTACTCAGACCTTCCCGCCGTTTTTGCCGTATGTAGCGTTCGACGTGGGTGATCTCAAAGGCTTCCGTAAAGAAATTGGTGCTGGTGTTTCTGGTAACCATGATATATGGAGATACTTGATTCATTGGCGGTTCAGTGCGGATCCTGCGTCCGTCCGTTCGGTCTCCCCATGTGGGATGATGCTCGTTTGCCGGATGGATACGCAGGGCAAAGATTGTCAGCATCATGCCGCCGATCATTAGTATGTCCGGAAGAAGCACAATCCATTGGCTGCTCATCAGCGCAGCGCGCTGCAGATAAAGCTGTATGGTCAGAGGGAACGACAGTAGTGGCAGCAAAAGCCATGTTGCGGGGATTTTTCCACAGGATATTTGCATGTACATGAAAGATATAAACAGCAGTGAAACACCAAACAGGCTGATAATCATTTTATGAAATGCACCAAAGTTCAGCTCTGAAAAATAAAATAAATAATAGATGCAGATCATAAAAGCGGGGATCGCAGTTTTGTAGAAGAGCTCCTTTGAGGACATCAATAGGATCGCGTACAGTAAGGCTGCCACAGCCGGCAGAACGATTTGGCTCCACAAGATCAGCGTATTGTCGGACCCTTTCAAACCAACAAATACAATGCGGGCCACTGCCGAGCAGACCATTATTGCAATAACGATCCAGGTCAGTATACTTTTTTGACTGACATAAAAACGTGTTTTATTTTTCATAGCAGACATATTATAACAGATTTCTCTGAGTATGGCAATAAAAAACAAGTAAAATCCCCGTTATCAAACATTGATAACGGGGCTATGATTAAAATATAAACTTATTTACTGCGCGGATATGTTCCGGTGTTGTACCGCAGCAGCCGCCAAGTAAAGATGCGCCCATCTGATAACATTCAAGGCAGATCTGCGCAAATGCATCAGGTGTCATATCGTAGTGGGCAATACCATCTTGCCCGATGACAGGGTTTCCTGCGTTTGGCTTGCAGATCAGCGGGCCGCGTACATGACGGCGAAGCTGACTGATAAGAGAAGCTGTAAAACGGTCTGCCGGTACACAGTTAAAGCCAACTGCAGAGGCGCCGGAAAGCTCTAATTCTCTGAGAACAGGACCTGCCTCGGCTCCGGAAAACAGATAGCCGCCTGATTGCATAGTGAAGGTATATATGACGGCACCTGCGCCTTCCAATTCAGCAGCGGTGAGAATAGCTTCTGCCTCCTGCGGATACAGAAGTGTTTCAGCGGCAAGAAGGTCTGCACCTCCGTCAATCAGACCGCGAATCTGGCGGCGATAATTGCTTACGAGAAGGTCGAAATTGCGCTCGTCCCAGCTGTCTGTAAATGCCGCAAGTGTTGTTAAGTTTCCGGCGACCAAAACATCCTGAGCAGCAGAACGCGTCAGACGCACAAGCTCTGCATTGATTTTTTCTGTCTGACAGCCAAGTTTTTCCTTCTCCAGAGCGATCGGTTGCGCCTGAAATGTCGGCGCATAGAGAATCTGACTGCCGGCTTCCACATAGCTTTTCTGAAGCTGAATCAGCGACTGCGGATGCTCCAGGATCCATTTTTCGGTGCAACAGCCTCTGGGCATGCCGCGCAGGATCAGATTGGAACCGGTAGCGCCATCAAGCAGATGAAGATTATTATGAAATTTATCTTGTAATTGTTCTTTGGCGAGCATTGTTTTCCACCTCGTCCTGCTGTGCGATATCAGTATTATATTGTAAAAAGAAAAATAATGCAACCGCAATTGACGTGAAAAGAAATATTTGGTAAAATCAAGAAAAAATAAGAAGGAGTGTCAACGAATGAAGAAAACTGTTTTAAGAGAGTATGCCCGCTTGATCGTTCGGTGTGGCGCAAATGTTCAGAAGGGTCAGGAAGTACTCATTTATGCAGACCTGGATCAGCCGGAATTTGTAAAGATGGTTGCCGAGGAAGCATATAAGGCAAAGGCAAAAGAGGTTTCCGTGCAGTGGAACTATCAGCCTCTTTATAAGGTTCATGTCCGCTATGAGTCGGTTAAAACGCTGGGACAAGTCAAGCAGTGGCAGCAGGCTCGCCAGCAGCATTACTGTGATGTCCTGCCTTGCAGGATCCACCTGATTTCTGAAGATCCGGACGGTCTTAAAGGCGTGAATATGGCAAAGATCTCGAAGGCGCAGCGATTGTCATATCCTATTTTAAAGCCGTACATTGATAAACGCGAGGGCAGACAGCAATGGTGTATTGCAGCTGTTCCCGGTGTGGCGTGGGCTAAGAAGGTGTTCCCTGATCTGCCGAAGAACCGTGCGGTGGAGAGGTTATGGGAAGCGATTCTGTCTGCTTCCCGCGTTAATGATGACCCCGTTCAGGCATGGAAGGAGCATAACAAGGATCTGCATGACCGCTGTGCATATTTGAACAGTCTCGGCATCGAATCGCTGCATTATACTGCTGATAACGGCACCGACCTGACGGTCGGCATGATACCGGAGGCGCGCTTTTGCGGCGGTGGCGAAACGAGCCGTGAGGGAGTCTACTTTAATCCGAATATTCCCACAGAGGAATGTTTTATTTCTCCGATGCGCGGTAAGGCAGAGGGTATTGTATATTCGACAAAACCGCTTTCTTATCAAGGTCAGCTTATTGAAAACTTCTCGATCCGTTTTGAAAATGGCAAAGCAGTGGAAGCGCGTGCTGAGAAGGGCGAGAAGCTGCTCAATACGATGATCTCGATGGACGAAGGTGCGGCATATCTGGGTGAATGTGCGCTTGTACCGCAGTCAAGTCCGATCGCACAGAGCGGGTTGCTGTTTTATAATACACTCTTTGATGAAAATGCGGCATGCCACCTTGCTTTAGGTATGGGCTTTGCAGACACGATTGCCGATCATCACAATAAGACGCTGGAGGAGTGCCGCGCGCTCGGCGTTAATGACTCAATGATTCATGAGGACTTTATGATCGGTTGTGATTCTATGAATATTGATGCCATAACGCGCGATGGTAAGGTAGTTCCTATCTTCCGCAAGGGCAATTGGGCATTCTGAAACGAAAAAGAGAAATTTCCGAAAAAAACACTTGCATTTACAAATGGAGTGTGATATGATATGCGGGCGATTGAAGATTGCTTAGGGATATTATGCCCTTTTAACTAATGAGAAAGAGGTGAACAACATGAGAGAAGGCATCCATCCGAATTACGAACAGACGACGATCCGCTGCGCTTGTGGCAACACTTTTACAACAGGTTCCACGAAGCAGGATATCAGAGTTGAAATCTGCTCCAAGTGCCACCCTTTCTATACCGGCAAGCAGAAGCTGGTTGACACCGGTGGACGTGTTGACCGTTTTAATAAGAGATT
>JAZNNK010000119.1:0-6478 GCA_045580205.1 Faecousia sp. | reverse complement strand
CAGAATGACAGGAGACGAGGGAGAGCGAATTCTTCGCTGCGTTCAGAATGACACCGTATCTGTCATTCTGAGGAGGCTCTGCCGACGAAGAATCCGTAATACCCTAAGAGAACGGATTCTTCGCTGCGCTCAGAATGACACCGTACCTGTCATTCTGAGGAGGCTCTGCCGACGAAGAATCCGTAATACCCTAAGAGAACGGATTCTTCGCTGCGCTCAGAATGACAGGAGACGAGGGAGAGCGGATTCTTCGCTGCGTTCAGAATGACACAGAGCCCTTGAGACGAATTCTTCATAACCGCTTTAGAATGACAGGTAGGTATAGAATATAACGAGTGTATAAAAAGCAAGGCCGGGGCGTGTTTGCGCCCCGGCGTTATATTGATTTTAGATGTTACCGCCGACGTCCTCGCCTCTGAGGAAGGGGTTATCCGTAACGCCCTGATTGCCGGAAAGGAGCTCATCGCTTGTGATCTCTTCACAAGAGCTGAACAGTACACATTCTGCCTGCGGCTTTTCATAGATCTTCATAGTTTTATTCTCCTTACATTTTCATTATTTTACTGCTGAACCTGCCAACACAGCCTGTGTCTCCGACACGATCATGACCGTATAGCTCAAATCGGTAAAGGAGGCGGTGTTCGTAAGTGTCAGGGTAAAGGCTTTGTTCTGACCGTAAACCTGCTTGACAAAATCGTCTGCATAGTCAAAATCCATTGTGCGGACTACGCCGGCTTTATTCTTATAGCTAACCTGCACGCGGATCGTAATGCCGTTATCAGCGGCTCCGTCTGCCATGAGCATATTGGCGATCGCGCCGAACTCAGGGCGGAACGTAAACGTATTGTTCTGCAGTATAGTACTTGCCAGGGAAATGCCATTATGGAAGGTATAGCCGCCATTATATGCATCCCAGGTCGTCAGAACGGACGGTGCTGTTTTGAGCACTGCGCCGCCTCTCGGCGTCTTCAGAACGCCGCCGCCGACAGAGTCGGTGATCGTTCCATCACAGATGACAAACTGTGCACTGAGCTTATGTCCCTTCAAGTCGAGCGTAATGCCCGCAGGGATCCAGCATACAGACTCCTCCGCATCCGTCTTCATGGACAGTGTGCCGGTGTAGCCATTAGCAACTGCCTCGCCCGCAAAATCATACAGGGAGGTTACTTCAATCGTCTGACCGCCTGCAACAAAGTCTGCAACGACCGGGCGCTGAAGGATCGTGCCTTCCTTGGTACGGGTATGCGTTCCGTTACAGTTCGGGTCATTACATACGGCCGTCTCTGTTCCGTCGCGCCAGTAGGTTGCACTGCCCTCGTCATAGACATAATCAGTAAACTCGTGCGCATGGTGCTGAATCGTCGCGCGATAGAACTGGAAGTTTCCGGTCTTAACCTCTGCGCTCTGCAGTACCAGCACCTGCTTACCTTCCGTTTCGAGCGACACATCCAGAACTGCCGTCTTGTTTGTACTGAGGATCGTGCCGACATAGGAGCTGTCCGCCGTCGTCAATCCGGAGAAGGTCGTATTATCATAAGTAACGCTTTCGCTGTAAGGAACAATGTAAATGTTCATATTGCCGGTCGTACCGAACTGGAAGGAGATCTTCATTTCCCTGCCCATATCCGTTCCGTCAAACATCAGCGCGATCCAGCTGTTTTCTACCGTAGCAAAATTGTTTGCCTGCATATACGAAGAGCTGGTCTTCTTCACGATCGGAGATCTGGGCGCTTTAGCGGCAAGGAACGTAAAGCCGCCGATCTGCTCACCGGAAACAACTGTATGGTTAAGTGTTTCATTCGTACCGGCGGGATGCGAGACAAGAAGCGCTGTTGTCTTGTTGATCGCAGGCTCTGCCGCAAATACAGCAGGAACAGATGCCACCACCAGAAGCGTAGCAATTACCAGAGACAGAAGTCGTTTCATGTTCTTTTTCATGTCATTTTCCTCCTTCTGTACCGATCATCTGCTCACAACTATCGGCGTGCGGGAAACTACGATCTGCGTCTCCGACGCGATCATGACCGTAAAGGTCATTTCCGCGAAGCTTGCTGCATTGCCAATAACAAGCGTGAACGCCTTATTCTGACTATAAACCTGCTTGACAAGCTCGTCTGCATAGTCAAAGTTCATTGTACGGATAGTGCCGTCAGTATTCTTATAACTTACCTGCACGCGCATCATAACACCGTTATCGGCAGCTCCGTCTACAAGAAGCTGCTGCGCCGCGCCGCTCAGCTCGGGTCTGAAAATAAACACGCCATCTTCATAGACTGCTTTTTTCAGATTGAAATCGCTCTGGAAAATATAGCCGCCCTTTGCGCCATCCCAGATCGGCAGGCATCCGCTCTGCTCAAGCAGCGTAACGCTGCCCCTCTTTGCCTTTAATACAGCCGTGCCGACAGAGTCGATCACCGTACCTCTTGCTGCAAGCGCATTCGTGGTAAGCGTCTGTCCAAGCAGGTCAAGCGTAATACCGGCAGGAACTGCAACAGCATTCTCCTGCGCATTCTGCGTCAGGTACACAGTGCCTGTATAGTTGTTGGCAGCTGCCTCCGCAACGAAGGAATACAACGAATCAAAGAACAGGTCCTGACCGTTGACTTTCATATAAACAGGCTTGGGGGAAACGAGTCTGGTACCTGCCTTAACACGGGTGTGCATGCCGGTACAACCGGTCGTATCGCAATAGGAGGTCTCCGTTCCGTCTGCTGTATAAGTAGCATTATCGTCATACTCATATGTAGAGAACTCGTGCTGGTGATGCTTCATGGTGAAGCTGTAGAACTGGAAGTGGCCATTCTCCAGCGTGTCCTCACACTGCAGCAGGAGCAGATAATCACCGGCCGCCGGGAAATCCCAGCCAACAGGCGTTGTTCTGTTTGCCGCATTAAAGGTTGCGATCGGGTCTACGCTAATCCTGTCAAAGGTAGACGGGTCGTAGTTTACATAATCTACATACCTTACGATATATGCATTCAGCGACGCATTTCCGGGAATAGACATGTCGAAGGAGATCATTCCCGAAAGCGGTCTGTCTACATGGAACTTAAAGCCGATCCATGTGCCCGAGGTGTTGAAGAATTTATTATTCTGAATATAATAGTTGTTGGAAGACGCCTTGTACTTAATGTGCAGTGTACTGCTGTCATATGTAAGCATGGTCAGCTTGCCTAAGTCAACATTTTGTTTACCGGTTATGGTAAGTGAAGGTGTTTCGCTGTTTACGCCCTGTACGCTACCGTCGACGGCATATACGATCGTTTCGTCTCCGTCAGCTGCCGTTGCGGCCGGAATCGCAGAAAGCACCAGAACTACTGCAACAAGTATGCTCAGCAGCCGCTTTACATCTTTTCTCATAGTTTTCTCCTCCTTCGCGCGTTCAAAACCCGCTTACCTGTATCGCATAAGCGCCCACTTTCTTTCAAAAATCAGACCTTTGCGAATTTACAGATTTTCATTCATTTTAAATTATAACACATCGCAAGTAAATTGCAATAAAAATTTTTTGTTTTTTCACTTAATATAGGACTGGAAATTCCAGGCGTTATTTGATAAAATACCTTTATATAATAAGGAGGCGTGCTATATGAATCGAATTGCAAGGATGATCCTTTTGAATATTTTCCGGCTTCCGGGCCTTTACGGAAAGCTTTGTCATTACGCAAAACACACGGATAAATATCCCGAAGCAGAGAAATGGGCGCATATCCAAAAGATCCTGCGCTATGCGATCGATGCAGGAAATGTCAATTTGAAGATCGTCGGCACAGAAAACATCCCGAAAGAAAACGGTTTTATGCTCTACGGCAATCATCAGGGAATGTTTGATGTGCTCGCCATCGCAGCAAGCTGTGATGCACCGCTTGCGATCGTTTATAAAAAAGAGCTGGCAAATGTGCCGCTGCTCAAGCAGATCTACGCCTGCACCAATTCCTTTGCAATGGACCGCGAGGACGTCCGGCAGTCGCTGACCGTTATTCAAAATGTTACCAAAGAGGTCCAAAGCGGCAGAAATTATGTGATCTTCCCCGAAGGGACGCGCAGCAAAAAAGGCAACACCCTTTTAGATTTTCACGGCGGCAGCTTCCGCGCGGCAATCAAGGCAAAATGTCCTGTCATACCTATGGCGCTCATTGACTGCTTTAAGGTACTTGATCAAAAAGGCAGCGCACCTGTTTCGGTGCAGATCCATTATCTCGAACCGATCCCCTATACGCAATACAAAGATCTCAAAAGCACCGAGCTTGCCGCGCTCGTCAAGACGCGTATCGAAGAAACAATCCGCAAAAACACACAGGCATAAAACAACCCGGCAGAGAGCTGCTCTCTGCCGGGATAATCTTATATTCTTGCGTTCTTTTTCTGATAGAATATCTTGAGCATGTTAATATATTTCATCACCAGTCGTCCGTCCTCCGGCGCGCAGCGATAGATATTACTTCCATCCTGAATTTCAAAATGCCTGCCAGGCTTAAACGGAAGTGTCGGTATATTCCCGATCGGCACAACGATCTTTGCTGCTTCCCCCTGAAGCGTGCCTTCAATGCAAAAATGCTCTGCCGAAAGTGTTACAACTCCCTCCCCGACCGGCTGAAATTTATTTCCCCGGATCATCAGAATCTTTGCGGGCGAACTGAGGGTCATCGCCGGATCACGCTCTATGCGCTCCTTCAGATTTTCGCAAATGCGTCTGCTCCAATCCGATACATACCGCAGCGCTCCGCCGGAGTCCCCGTTATGTAAAAATGCATACCGGTCGCTTTGCGCCGTATATCCGCAGACGGTGCATTGCAATGTGCTGCTGCCCCTGACGTGTACAGAAAACTCTGTCATGCAGTGCGGACACATGTACAGCACATTCTCAAGACCCCGGATATCGGCATTATTCCTGTACGGAACGAGCATTCGCTCCTGCTCGCGGTAAGCATCAAAAAGCAGTGCGCCGTCTGTCTTTTGCTGTATCTGCTCCAAACTCAGCTGCTGCAGCTCCTGCCGGGAGAAAAGCTTGTAAATGTCCATCTCCGTACGTCCCGGGCGAAAACCCTTTGCCCACTTGGGCATTACAAAATAGGAACCCGTTGATCTGGCCACATATACATCCGCATCCAGCCAGCGCAAAAACTTATAAGTAGCAGACGGAATCGGCGTAGATAAGCCATCCTCACTCATCAGGCCCGCAGGATATATGACAACCGGCTCTCCGGCATCAATTACCGCTTTGATCCGCTTCATGTCCTTGACGGTCGTCTGGAACTGCTGTTTCGGGATCACCCCTATCTTTTGCATAAAGCCCTTAAACGGCAACGTGTCATGAAAGGATTTGCTGATCACAAACGACATCGGCCGCGCGGTCGCACCGATCAGATTCACAAAATCCAGTGCGGCGCCATGATTGGCGATCACGACGAACGCGCCGTCCTTATTCTTTATCTCGTTACGGACTGTTTTGCGCCTGAATATCACGGTCGACACAAGCCATGATGCCGCCTGCGCGATCCGGTAATGCACCTTACTGGGTCTTATGTAATACATTTTCTCTCTCCCCTTCTTTTTTATGATACCATATAAAATTAAAAAAGGAAAGGTTTTATCTTTTTTCATTAATTTTCTAATACGAGATTTCTCCCCTATGCTAAAGCCGGGGCGAATGACCACATCTGCACGGAATCCGACTTGCGCTGCAAGTTGAAATTGCACGAAGGCTATGCTATAATATCCCCACGAAAGCGAGGTCGCATTATGCAAAAGATTTTGTTTGTATGTCATGGCAACATTTGCCGCAGTCCGATGGCGGAGTTTGTTTTTAAGGATATGGTCCGGCGCGCCGGTGTGCAGGACCGCTTTGAAATCGCCTCTGCTGCCGTTAGCCGCGAGGAACTCGGAAACCCTGTATATCCGCCGGCCCGGCGTGAGCTGGCCCGCCACGATATTGCCTGCGACGGCCACTGCGCGCGGCAAATTATACACGCAGACTGCGACTATTACGATCATATTTTATATATGGACAGCTCCAATCTCCAATATCTGCGACGCATGTTCCCGGGCCAAACAAAATTCCGCCCCTTTCTGCCCCGCAATGTAGCAGACCCCTGGTATACCGGCGACTTTTCTCAAACATGGCAGGATATTTGCGAGGGCTGCGAGAAGCTTTTGGAGGAACTTATATGATTCGGCAGGATATTCTTGAAAACGCGTTGCGCGAGCTTCCCTTATATTTTTACGGCTTTGTGGATCCGAAATCGCTTGATTTTTCCGAGCGCATTCGCCACATCTGCCAATCTGATTGCCCTGCCTACGGCAAAAGCTGGGCCTGCCCCCCGGGTGTCGGTTCGGTTGATCACTGCAGGGAAAAATGTCTGCAATACACAAACTGCCTGATGATCGGTACGATCGTTGAAACGGATGACATCTCAAACATTGACGCGTGTCTTGCTACCCGCGCACCACACGAGCAGATCACAAATCAAGTCGCAGA
>JAZNNK010000118.1:0-4693 GCA_045580205.1 Faecousia sp. | reverse complement strand
GAGGTAGAGCGCGCAGCACGTGCTTCACCGGTAGAGAAGGCGGGGAAGTTGTAGTGGTGGATATAGCGCTTGGTTTCCTCTGCATAAATGGTATCGAGCTTCTGTGCAGCAGACAGCGTATTAAGCGTACAAATGGAGAGGACCTGCGTCTGTCCGCGAGAGAACAGACCCGAGCCGTGAACGCGGGGAAGCAGACCTACCTGCGCGTCCAGGGGACGAATGTCATCCATGCCGCGTCCGTCAACACGCTTGCCGGCAAGCAGCCACTTCTTGACGACCTTTTTCTGCATTTTGTACAGGCAGACTTCAATATGTGTTTCGAAATCTTCGTACTTTTCGGCAAACTTATCGGCAAAGTCTAAACGTGCAGCAGTCAGACGTTCTTCACGGACGTTCTTATCGTCGGTGTCCAGCGCATACTCGATCTGGCCCAGACCGTACGCAATCAGATCGTCCAGCAGGTCGTGATTGACAGCCGCTTTTTCAAAGGTGAACTTGGGCTTACCGATTTCGGCAACAATGGAGTTGATAAACTTAACGATCTCCATGTTGGTCTCATGTGCAATACGAATGGACTCGAGAACGATCGCCTCAGGAGCTTCGTTTGCTTCGGTTTCAATCATAACGACCTTCTCGAAGGTGGAAGCGATGCAGACAAAGCAGTCGGCAGACTCGCGCTCTTCGACAGAGGGGTTGATGACATAGCGGTCGCCGATATGCGCGACGTTTGTAGTAGCGACAGGTCCGTTCCAAGGTACATCGGAAGAAGCGATCGCGATCGATGCGCCCAGAGAAGCAACGATCTCAACGGGATTTTCGTGGTCGTTAGCAAGGACTGTGCAGGTTACGACTGTGTCGTTGCGGAGCTCTTCATCAAAAAGCGGACGCATAGGACGGTCGATGATACGGCTGTTGAGGATGCTGCGCTCGGAAGGCTTGCCCTCGCGGCGGTTGAAAGAGCCGGGGATACGACCTACGGCATACATTCTCTCCTCAAACTCGATGGTCAGAGGAAAGTAGTCGATGCCGGACTTGGGAATGGGGTTGCAGGTGCAGGTAGTCAGCACAACGGTATCGCCGTAACGGCAGATACATTCTGCGTTTGCAAGCTCTGCAACTTTGCCGGTCTCCACAGTAAAGGGACGTCCGCCGATTTCCATCTCAAAGATGTGATGATTGGGGTACTGTTTACGGGTAATCATTTGTATAACCTCCTGTTTCTTTGTTGTTCGGGAGGTTTAGCATTTGAAACTGATGCCGCATATATCGGCCCCACTTTCAATTGCTAAAACGTCTCCCGGGGATGGCGAAAAAGGGCGACCTTGGTCGCCCTTCTCATTTCTTACTTACGGATACCCAGCTTGGCGATAATTGCACGGTAGCGGTTGATGTCCTTCTTTGCCAGATAGTCCAGCAGGTTACGGCGCTTACCAACCATCATCAGCAGACCACGACGGGAGTGGTTGTCGTGCTTGTGAACGCGCAGATGGTCAGTCAGCTCATTGATGCGGGCTGTCAGGATAGCGATCTGGACTTCGGGAGAACCGGTGTCGCCTTCGTGAGTAGCATTGTCAAGAATGACTTGGGTTTTCTTTTCTTTCTGGATCATTGTTTTTTCCACCTTTCATTTTTATTGCCCGGCAGCCAAGTAGGGGTCAGTGGAAATCCCTTTTTTGGGGTTTCTCCCGCAACTGAGCAGGGGGCAGGATCGATCTGGCCATAGCCAGCCCGACTACTATATCATAAGTTTTCCCAAAAGTAAAGGAAAACTTTCAGTGTTTTTCCAGAAAATTCAGCGCCTGTTGCGCGTCTTTCCGGATCTGTTGCTGCAAAGAATCCAAAGATGTAAATTTTTGCTCTTCCCGCATATACGCATAGAAATGCAGTGTCAGTTCTTTTTCATAAAGATCGCCGTCAAAGCCGATCAGCCAGGATTCAATGGTTATATGATGGCCGTCAACAGTCGGGCGCGTGCCGATGTTAGTTATGGCGGGGAAGATACGGCCGTCTGCACAGGCGCGGCAAACGTAGACACCCTTTCGCAGCGGCACCACCTCTTCCGGCAGCACCAGATTCGCAGTGGGAAAGCCAAGCTTTCTGCCAAGTTGCTGACCGGAAACCACTTTGCCGGAGAGAATGTGCGGGTGTCCTAAAAAACGCACGGCCTGCTCTGTTTGTCCATCTTCCAGAAGTTTGCGGATATGCGTAGACGATATTGCTGTCCCATTAAGATGCTGTTCGGGAATGATCACGCAGGGAATGTTGCTTTCCCGACAGGCCTTTTGCAGAAGGAGCGCGTTTCCTTCTCCACGAAAACCGAAGCGGAAGTCATGGCCGCAGACGATGCCCGCTGCGTTGTATTGATCAAGCAGCAGCCGGAAGAAATCCTGCCAGGACGTTTCCATTACATGCCGGTCAAACGGCAGACAGACAACAGTGTCTAAAGGAAACAGTCCGGTCAACAACTTGCGCCGGTCTGAAAGGGTGTTGATCAGCGGCGGGGTCTTTCCCCGGATGAGCGCATCGGGGTGAGAGGTAAAAGTAACAACACCGGCTTTGCAGTTTAGTTTCTCAGACAGCGCACAGCAGGCGCGTAGCAGCGCACAGTGTCCAAGGTGGACTCCGTCAAAAACGCCCAGAGCATAAATTGTTTTCTCTTTCATAAAAACACCTGCGTTTTTCCTTATAGGTTGCGCACCCATGTTGAAAAATTATACTTCAAAAAAACTTTTTTCAGTCGTCATAATGCTGTCTTTGACATTTGAAAGCATTAAGAATTCACCGGATTGTCCGTAGGCGCGGTATGTACCGTCGGGCAGCGCAGCAGAAAAATAATTACCGTTGCGGCAGAGCCTTTCCTGCGCTTGCGTTAAAGTAATGGCGGGATACTGCATGAACATTGTGTCTACCGGACGAAGAAAGGATTCCGGCGATTGGCTGTTTATGAGTTCTGCCATAGATACGGCATCGTCAATCGTATATTCTCCTGCGCGGGTTCTGCGCAGCGATTCCATGCAGCCTCCGCAGCCGAGCGCCTGACCGATGTCCTTGCAGAGCGTCCGGATGTAGGTGCCCTTGGAGCAGTGGATCAGCAGGCGGGCTGTCTGTCCGGAAAAACTGAGACATTCCAATTGATAGATGGAAACAGTCCGGCTTTTCCGCTCAACCTGTTTGCCTTTTCGGGCAAGATCGCACAGTTTTTGGCCGTTGATCTTAATTGCGGAGTACATGGGCGGAATTTGTTGTATCTGCCCCCGGAATTGCGTAAGACATGTGAGAAATTTTTTCTCGGAAATACAGACCTGCGATTGTGTAAGGACTGTGCCGGTGATGTCTTCGGTATCTGTGGTAATGCCGAGGCGGATCACCGCTTCATATGTCTTTTGTGCATTTTCAAAAAAGGGGACACCGCGCGTTGCGCGTCCGACAAATACCGGAAGCACGCCGGTAGCCATTGGATCGAGCGTACCGCCATGCCCAATGCGTTTTGTATGAAGCACGCCGCGCAGTTTGGATACGACGTCCTGACTTGTCCAGCCGGAAGGCTTATCAATAATGACAATCCCGTTCATCAGCTGTTCTCCCAGTCGAGCATAGCTTTTTCGATCGTGTCTGCAGCCTGTTCCAGAGGCAGACGGACAGAGCAGCCGGCAGCGCCGGCATGACCGCCGCCGCCAAAGGCCTGACAGATCGTCATAGCGTTATATCCGGGAATAGCCCGCATGGAGACTTTGGTGTATTCACTGTCCGTTTCACGCAGGAGCGCAGCCATACAGACGCCTTCGATCGAACGTAAAAAAGCGGAGACATTGCTCATATCATCTTCGTTCATGCCGAAGGATTGTTCGACTTGCTTGGGAAGCGCGCACAGGGCAAATTTCCCGTCGCAAAAAATTTTTGCGTGCTCAGCGACCCAGCCCTGCAGACGAAGTTTGGAAAGAGAGATGGTATCAAAAAGCAGTCTGTTCCATAAAGCAATATCTGCGCCTGCGGCAACGCAGTCGGCAGCTGCATCAAAGGTATGCTCGGTGGTATTGGCAAAGCGGAAGCAGCCTGTATCGGTCGAAATGCCGACATAGATCGCTTCGGCTGTTTCCTTGTCCGCCGCAATATCCATATAACCCAGAATGTCCCAAATAATTTCTGCGCAGGCAGCGGCATCGGGATCAACAGTTTCTGTGGGAGCATACTCCCTGCCCAGACCGTGATGATCGATCCGAAGATCAATGCAGTTTTTCAAATATTCATGCGGCTTTGGAAGCATGCTGTCTGCGGCAACGTCAACAGCGATCAGCAGATCACCTTCTTCAGGGGTATCTTTTACAAGGCCCTCCAGAAGGGGAGAGAAAAGCGGTGTAATATCGGGATTGTGGAGCACGTGCGCCGTCTTACCGAGAGACCGCAGACCCCGGCAGAGCGCAGCGGCGGAACCGATCGTGTCGCCATCCGGCTTGCGGTGTGTCAAAATGGTAAAATGATCGCGTGCAGACAGCCACGCGGCGCATTCACTTCTCGTCAGAGACATCATCGGAAGATACCTCCAGAGAATTGATCAGTTTGAGCATTTTTGCACCGTAGATGATGGAATCATCGAGCGCCCATACAAGCTCAGGTGTATAGCGAAGCTGCAGACAGCGTCCCAACTCGCGGCGGAGATATCCGCCTGCGGATTTAAGCCCCTGCATAGCATCTT